>JAOARK010000155.1 GCA_025210575.1 Schleiferiaceae bacterium | reverse complement strand
ATGCTCTGTTGGCCAGAAAACTGTTCGAGGTTAATAATGTGAAAGGCATAATCGCGTTCTTTCTTGGTTGAGAATTTATAGGAAGAAGTATCTACTTGATCACCAAAAAAAGAGGTTGCAAAATCAGGAAGAACATGAAGTTGATATTGATCTCCAAAAGCGATATCGCCTTCAATTTCAATTTCATAACTCGACTCTGATAGCGTCATCTTCGGTGTTGGTATGGTATCCTCATTTTTAACAAAAGTGCAGAAAGCGCTATTTATTTCTACTATCGGCATGTCACTTATTAAAGTGAGAATGGAAGAAGGAGTAACCGTTACCTGTTTCTCTTTTAAAGTAAATTCCTTTTTATCGAAATCCGCTTTTCTTAAAAAGACGGTATCTAACCGACTATCATAAGTATTGTAGAATAAAGTGGTGTCGCCTTCTAATTCATCAAACCAAACAACAATGGTGTCTCTCCCTTTATCAAAGTCTAAGAATAACTCTCTCTCCTTTTCAAATGAAACCGCAAAACCCTCTGGAACATCATTGCTATAATAGAGTTCTGCTTTTCCAAAACCCACCTGACGAGCCAAATTGAATTCTAGATCACGCTCTCCATTGAACATTCGTGCATGATAAACAGTATCTACAACCGGATCTAATATTTCACCTTCAAAACCTAAAAGCTCTTGATTAGATGAAACTTTGAAGTTGAAATCTTTATCATCTAGAACAATTAATCGATAAGGTTGGTCACTCACATTTTCAATACTAAAAGACCCGTCTTCTTGGGTTACCGAATAGTACAGTGGTTTATTCTTGAACGCGAAACTGTCAGTAGCATTCTCTGGATAAAGCATAGCCAGAGCTCCCTCTACTGGGCTTCCGCTAAAAGCATGATGTGCAAAACCTCTAACTTTCAAACTATCCAGAACATCTCCTGTGGAGAAAACATATTTATAGATCGTTTGAGCATTCCCTTCGGTGATGTCTACAATAGCATTCCCAAAATTTAACGTGTATGTGGTGTTGGGAAGTAGTGAATCTGGAAGTTCAATAGTCAAGTTCTTACCTTTCAAGAAGTGATCTACTTTGCCTTCTATAGGTGGAGAAATAGAAAATTGCTGACTAAAGTTCTTTAATTCTACATACTCGTCAAATGTCAAAACAATCTTCTCTGCATCAAACTGAATTGAGAAGTTTTCCGGGTTTGCTTTAACAATTTCAGGAGGTGTTATGTCCTTAGGTCCTCCACTAGGAACAGACTCTATGGCACATGAAACCACGAGTAAAACACTAACAACCCAATACTTCCAATTCATGCTGCAAATAAACGCAAACCATGCTATATATTATAGGTGTATATGCCTTCATAAAACGCATAGAATTGATTTTAACAGCAGTAGGGCGTTGAATGACTAACTTAAACTTGGAAAACTGTTAAAAATGCTTTTCTTTTAAGCCTGCTATTTTAAATTAATATCTAAATGATGAGAAGACTATTACTCTATTTCAATCTCATACTAGGTTTTGTGCTGATGTCACCATCAGCAATTGCCCAGTATTGTACTACCGGCTTGTACTCCACGGGGTGTGCAGTTGGTGACCAAATTGACGGCTTTTCGATGGGAGGCTTTTCGAACTCTGCCACTGGCTGTTCTACTGGTGGTTGGGGAGATTACACTAGTGACACCGTAACAGTTGCCTTGGGTTCTGTGAATACATTCACGATTACCTATGGTACAGCATACATTCAGTACGGTGCAATGTGGATCGACTGGAACAACGATCAGGATTTTGATGACCCAGGAGAACATGTTTGGTCATCTTCAACAAACGCTGCATCGCATACAGATAATGCTGTGATTCCATTAACTCCAGCAGTAGGTAACTATCGCATGAGAATTAGAAGTGATTTCTCTAATGCTATGGCAGCCAACGGTTCTTGTACTCCATCTACTTGGGGTGAAGCAGAAGATTATACTTTAAAGGTTACACCGGCTCCAGCCTGTGCTCCTCCAATTTTTATTTCTGCAAGCAACATTACTTCTAGTTCTGCTGTAATCCACTGGCAAAGTTTAGACACAACATTTAACGTTGAATATGGACCAGCAGGCTTTACTCCTGGTACTGGTACAACAGTTGCGACAAATCCAGACTCTTTGTTGATTTCTGGTTTACTTGCAAACACTGCCTATGATGTTTACGTACAAAATGATTGTTCTGCAAGTGGTGCAGGTACAAGTACTTGGACAGGACCTTTTACTTTCATGACATCTTGTGTTTCTGTAGCGGTTTATCCTACAACAGAGAGTTTTGATGGTTCTACTTGGGCTCCTTCAACACCAGGATGGCCTTACTCTGGCGATACTGTTGATCAATGTTGGAGCAGATCTGCTGACATTAGCACTCAATTTGCTTGGGTAGTTCGCTCTGGTACTTCGGGTGGTTGGCAAACAGGTCCAACAGGAGATCATACTTCAGGAGTAGGAAATTACCTTTGTGCAAAAGGAAACAACTTTGGTGGAAATGATTCTATCTTCTTCTACACTCCAGACTACGATCTTTCTGCATTAAATGTACCGTTATTATCTTTCTATTACCACATGTTTGGTGGAAACGGCTTGGGTGACATCGTTGTTCAAGGTTCCACTAATGGAACAAACTGGGTTACATTAACAACCCTTTCAGGGCAAAAGCAAACAGCCTCTTCTGATGCATACGTAGAAGAAATCGTTGATATTACTTCTGTTAAATCTTCTGCTACCAAATTGAGATTTGTAGGTGTTAAGAATAACGGCACAATGGATATGGCCATTGATGACGTAAGAATTGAAGAAGCGCCTCCATGTCCTAAACCAACAGGATTTAATTTTACCAACATTACATCTTCAGGAACAGATATAAACTTCTTATCTCAAGGGCATTCATTCCCAGTTGAGTGGGGCTTAAGCGGTTTCGTTCAAGGAACAGGTACTCAAGATACGGTTTACATGAGTGGAGCATCGCTAACAGGTATGCCTTCTAATTCATTGATTGACGTATACATTCAAAACGATTGTACCGACTCTGCCAAAGGAGTTTCTACATGGGCAGGTCCATTTACGTTTAGAACGCTTTGTAATGCTATGATGCATGGATATGCGCAAAGCTTTGACAATTTAACAGTGCCTGATATGGATCCTTGCTGGCACTTTATTACAGGTGGTGGTTTTGGTGTAGGTACAGCGCAATCATATGCGCCATTCCCTTGGAATTCACTTCAGCCTATTTCTCCACCTAACATTGCAAGATTATCGAATTCATCTTCTGAATACTCGATTCTTATTACTCCAGAATTGTACGGTCTAGATGGCGACACTAGCCAGATTAGATTCGATGCTGGTCAAGACATCTTTAATGGACTACCTATGAGTTTAGTTATGGGTACTATGAGTGATAGAGATGATACGGCAACATTCGTAGCATTCGATACCTTGAATATCCCTGCAAACAGCTGGCAATCCTACACTTTGTATTTGAACAATGTACCTGCTGGTCATAAGTTTGTAGCCTTCAGACACGGAAACTTCAACCCAACTTTTAGTAATTTCTACATAGAAGACTTCTTCTTTGAGCCAATACCAAGTTGTTTGCCTCCGACAAATATGATGGCAACTTCTGTAACTACAAATTCAGCTACATTCACTTGGACTCAAGGAGGTTCTACTACTGTAAATATTGAATATGGCCCACAAGGTTTTGTTCAAGGTACAGGTACTTCTGTAAGTGGAATTACAGTTAACCCTTATACATTAACTGGATTACCAGCCAACACTTGTTACGATGTTTACTTCCAAGCAGATTGTGGTGGAGGTGACGTTAGCCCATGGGTTGGACCTGTTTCTTTCTGTACGCTTTGTAATGTGTACACCGCACCATTTGCTGAAAACTTTGATGGTGGTGGATGGATTGCATCAGGTAACAATAATGGTAACAGTATAGACAACTGTTGGGGATCAATGCCTATGGTATCAGACCCTAAAGTCTTCAAGTGGATACCTAGAAGTACGGGACCAACATCTGGTAACGGACCATTAAATGACAACACTGGATTGAACTTTATGTATTGTGAGGCTTCAGGATCAGTTCCTGGTGATACAGCATATTTGACTACTCCTGCAATTGATGTGAGCAGCTTGAATGCACCTGCATTGTACTTTGATCAGCACAGATTCTATTCTACAGGTACATTTGGTTTAGCTGATATGGACATCCTAGTATCGAATGACTTTGGTGCTACTTGGACTACCGTTTACAACGTAACTGGAAATGTTCAGACTTCTGCATCAGACCCATGGTCTAGCCATATTGTGAACTTACCAAACTACGTAGGTGATACGATCTTGGTAAGCTTTAGACAAGCAGGTGATGGATGTTGTGGTGATGCAGCAATCGACAACGTTGAGATTAAAGAAGCTCCTTCTTGTCCAGATCCAGCAAACTTGAACGTGAAAGGAATCACAGATAGCTCAGCAATTTTCGAATGGGTATCTAATAACTCTGCGGCTACCAACCAAGTTTGGTGGGGACCTCAAGGTTTCTGGCAAGGTACGGGTACAACAGGTGGAACAATGCTTTCTACCGCTGCAGATAGTATGGCTGTAGATACATTGAATTCAGCTTACTGTTATGATGTTTATGTTCGAACCATTTGTACAGGTGGAGACACTTCTGCATGGGTAGGACCATTCACATTCTGTACACTTTGTAGCCCATTCACAGCTCCATTTATTGAAAGCTTCAACAACCCTGGTGCAGAGCCACAATGTTGGGGTAATTACAATGCAACCGGAGCCACAGGCTTGAACGATATATGGAAAAACACTTCGGTAAACTGGCCGGCATATGGTGCTTCAGGTGTTTCCGATAATACCGGAAACGGTGGATATGCTATGGGAGTTGATGGTAGTTCGTCAAGAGCTAAAGGCGTCCGACTCGAAACACCGCTCATCGATGTTTCAGCATTGACATCTCCAGAATTACGTTTCCACATTTTTAGTAATAACACAACGAATCCAGGTGATAACAACCCGATGTACATCGATTT
>JAOARK010000154.1 GCA_025210575.1 Schleiferiaceae bacterium | reverse complement strand
TAAACATCAACGCTAAAGGTTATACTCTTAGCAAGAAAATCATCGTAGACTAATAATTATCTACTATAATTTTAAAAGCCCTATGCTTTGTATAGGGCTTTTTCATTTAAATACCAGCCATAAACAGATTCTAGAAGCAACTATCTAGAATTCGTTCAAATCGGCCCTAATTCAATGCTCATTTAGTTTGTCTCATTTTTTACTTTCGCGCCATGGGCAGAAGAGGCAGAAGAAGAAAAATCCAGACGTTAGAAAACATCCATTTGTTTGATGCAGGGGGTAAAGGTAAAGCGGTTGGAAAAACTGATGAAGGTCAGATTGTATTAGTAACAGGCGCCATCCCTGGAGATACCGTAAACGTGCGCGTAACCAAAAAGAAAAAGGCCTATATGGAAGGTAAAGTTACTGAGATCACTGCCTTTTCTGATAAACGCGTAGATCCTGTTTGTAAACATTTTGGCGACTGCGGAGGTTGCAAATGGCAACAAATGGATTACACCGAACAATTGCGCTTTAAGCAGAATGAAGTTTCCCAAAACTTAAAGAAAATAGCACATATCGAGCCTAATGAAACAGAAGATATTCTAGGCTCAGAGCATATTTATCACTACCGCAATAAAATGGAATTCTCTTTTAGCGCTAAGAAGTGGTTAACAGAAGCCCAAATAAAAAGTGATGAAGAAATTGACAGCCGCAATGGTCTAGGATTGCATATTTCAGGTGCTTGGGATAAAGTTCTGCATTTAGAAGAATGTCATTTGCAGCACGCTCCTTCTAACGAAATAAGATTGGCCGTTTATAATTATGCCATCGAAAATAATATCACCTTCTTTGATCCGCGTGAAGAACACGGATTCTTAAGAACTCTAATGATCCGTACTAGTTTATCTGGAGAGCTTATGGTGTTACTCCAAGTATTTGAAGAAAATCAAGAGTGGCTTGATGGCATTTTAGGACATGTGGCTTCACAATTCCCGGAAATCACTTCGTTGCTTTATGTGATTAACAAAAAAGGAAACGATACAATCTACGATCAAAATGTGATCACCTACAAAGGTGAAGACCATATTAACGAGGTAATGCCGAGTTACTATGGTGATCAGACATTGAAATTCAGAGTGGGTCCAAAATCATTTTACCAGACCAATCCAGCGCAAGCATATAGCCTTTATAAGAAAGCTCTAGACTTTGGTGAGATCACTGACAAAGACTTAGTATTTGACCTTTACACAGGAACAGGAACCATAGCTTTGTTCTTGGCCAAAAAAGCTAAGAAAGTGGTAGGTGTAGAATCAGTTCCAGAAGCTATTGCTGATGCAAAGTTAAATGCCGAAGTCAATAAAATTGATAATGCTGATTTTGTTGTTGGCGATATGAAAGATGTCTTTAATGACGACTTTATCGCAGCTCATGGTACGCCAGATGTTGTTTTTACGGACCCTCCAAGAGATGGTATGCACAAAAAGGTGGTAGAACAATTATTGAAATTAAAACCTCCGAAGATTGTATACGTAAGCTGTAACTCAGCTACTCAAGCTCGTGATCTGGATTTGATGAAAGACAAATACACCGTTGAAAAATCATGTGCTGTAGATATGTTTCCGCACACCCATCACATCGAAAATGTCGTGTTATTGAAGTTGAAATAAACAGGACTAAACCTCTTAATTTTTAATAAAAGAGGTAACAGCCTTTTTCGAAGACGATTCTAGGTGTAATAAATACATTCCGGCTGGTATAAAAGATACATCAACCCTATTGTCTTGTAACTTTCCGTGATCAATTGTTTTTCCTGTTACATCAATAATCAGATAGTGCTCAAATTCTTCCGGATATTTAATAGTAATCCAATTGTGAGAAGGATTGGGATACACTTTTACATTTAGATTTTCTTGTTCTAACTGGTCTATTGAAACATTGTACAACACGCAAGCCGTATCTGTTCTAAACAATCCAGGATAAAACTTACCATCCTGAGCCTTAGTACTTCCTGCTACAACATACCCAAAACCGGTCTTGACTAATGACTTAGGATAACTTTCTTCATCTTTTCCTGCTCGCAAAGAGTCAGAACATAATTCAATTCCATTAAAATCGGTTTGCATTAAAAAAGTTGACAGCCCTTTTGTTCTTCCAGCGAGCACATACCCTAAGTTGTTCTCTACTACAGCATAAGACCTGTTATAATCACCGTAATATTGGGTCCAAAGTGAGTCTCCTTGATGATCAACTTTAAATAGCGTTGCTCCTCCTTCTCCCCAGTTATACTTCATCCCAGAAATGACGTAACCTCCGGTTGTTTTTAATAAGCAGTTATTGCTGGTATTGAACAAATACATGTGATTATAAACTTTATACCAATCATTGTTTCCCAATGAATCATATTTAGCCACAAAAATTCCCGTTGAAAGACTCCCAGATTGAAAAACCATCCCTGCAACAACGTAACCATTATCTTGAATGGCATACATAGCTTGGGCAGAACTGAATGGTTTTTGCCATTTTATATTTCCTTGAACATCAAACTTTGTTAGCTCCGCTCCCGCAATTATAACATCTCCACCACTATCTTCTATTAATGATTGCCCCCAATCTGCGAGCATGGGTTGAGCACTGAGCCGATTTCCACTTGCGTCCAGTTCAACTAGAAAAAGACTCCCACTACTGCTATAGTAGCCACTGGATAAAAAGTTTCCATTACTCAATTCTACAATATCAAAAAGACAATTATTGGTGTTATGCGTAAATTTTTGAGTCCACAAGGTGTCACCCCAATAATCAGTTTTTATGATGATCCCATTAGTGTTTGGAGAAAGAATTGAACATCCACACATAATAAATCCACCATCGGTGGTGGCCTTAACGGCCTTAATTTCTCCGGCACCTAAAAATGAATAAGATCGGATGAACGATTGCCCTTGGGTATAGAATGAAATGATCAGAAAAACGACTAAAATTCTCATTATAAGTTATGGATGGTTCTACTGCTAAAGATAATCATCCAAAATCTAAAAGAATAGGGCCATTTGTTAGACAGCTTTAATCAGGAGAAAAGCAATTAATTGAAATTAAAATTGGGATTTGGGGTTAAATTAACCTTTACATTTACCCTCTGATTCAACTGAATACTATGCACAATTTTAACAGCACTAACGCTGAGTTGGAGAACAAGTTTGTCAAGAATAACAAGCAAATTCTAAATCACTTTTTTAAGACTTCTGATGTTGAATCCTTTTGGATAGCCGACATGGATTTTGAGATTGCTGAGCCCATCAAAAAAGAAATTCAGCGACTGGCAAATAGAAATGTTTACGCCTATGAATTCTCTAGTTCAGAGATGTTTGAAGCTATGCATAATTGGTTTAAAAGAAGACACCAGTTAGATCTGAATGCAAATCACTTTATTCAATTACCTAGCGTAATTAGTGGTATTTCCATGTTGATCAGTGAATACACCCAAGAAGGAGATGGCATACTTATTCAGACTCCCGTTTATCACATGTTCAACACATTGATCAACAATATTAACCGCAAGGTTATAAACAACCCCTTAATCTATGCCAAAGGAGAATACTCAATAGATTTTAAAGATCTTGAGGAAAAGTTCGCATCAGGAGAAGTGAAGATGATGTTGTTTTGTAATCCTCACAACCCTATTGGAAAAGTATGGACCAAAGAAGACGTTGAAAAAATACTGGCGCTTTCCAATCGCTATAACGTCCGATTAATCAGTGATGAAATTCATGGAGACATCACCTTTTTAGACAGACATTATTGCAGCTTAATGTCTCTTGACGCTAAAGATCATTTTGCGTTGATTGGATCTACAGCCAAGACCTTTGGTATGCAAAGCATCTCAAATGGCTTTATTTACATTCCTAGTGCTGCAAATTTCAGTAAGATGAAACAAAAGGTGTCTGGTATGTTCCTAGACCATGGCAATACCTTCACTACTTTTGCCACTATAGCTGCATACAAACATGGTGAAGAATGGGTAGAAGAATTAAAAATTTATTTAATTGAGATCATTCATCTTATTCAGACTTTTCTGCAAAAAGAATTACCGCAAGTAAAAGTCATTCCTGTAGAAGGGACCTATCAAATGTGGCTAGATTTTTCTGGACTTGGCTATTCATCATCTGAATTAAAAGAGAGAATTCTTAACAACGCTAAAATTGGGTTGGCCTTTGGCGATTGGTTTGACAAGAGTGGAAACCATGACCAATTTGCTCGATTCAATTTCGCATCACGAAAAGACAAAATTGAAAAAGCGCTCAACACCTTAAAGACTGCATTAGTTGAAGACCATGGATCAAAATAACTATTGGGAAAAGCGGTACGAAGAAAACAACACCGGTTGGGATATTGGTGATGTTTCAACCCCATTGGTGGAGTATTTAGATCAATTGGAAAATAAAGAAATAACAATTCTATTCCCAGGTGCAGGTTATGCATTTGACGCTGAATATGCCTTTAAGAAAGGCTTTAAAAATGTTTGGGTAGCAGATATCGCTCAAACCGCGGCAGAACGTTTTTTCAAGCGCGTTCCCGATTTCCCCAAATCTCAGTTCATTGTTGGAGACTTCTTTGCGATGGATCGGAAATTTGATCTAATCATAGAGCAGACCTTCTATTGTGCCCTCCCTCCAGGTTGGAGAGATAAGTATGTTCAACAGATGCACAAACTACTCACCAAAGGTGGAAAGTTAGCAGGAGTACTGTTTACATTTCCGTTAACGGAGAAAGGACCTCCCTTTGGAGGAAGCATTGAAGAATATCAAGAGCGATTTTCAAAAATGTTTAAAGTCAAAACATTAAAGCCTTGCTACAATAGCATTAAACCACGTTTGGGAAATGAAGTTTTTATCATTGCGGAAAAACCCAAGGATTAGATTTTATATTTGTTTCAAAGTTGCATTGCATGTCCAAAACACAGATTCTTACGCCACACCAGATCGATCAAAAAATTCAGCGAATTGCATGGCAGGTTTATGAACAGCACGTTCATGAAGACGAGATTACATTGGCAGGAATCGCAGGAAGCGGATATGTATTAGCTGAGAAAATAGCCAATAAGCTAAAAGAGATTTCAGATCTAAAAATTGAATTGATTCAAGTAAAGGTGAATAAGCGCAAACCATTAGAACACCCTGTGGAGTTTGTACCAGCAGATCAAGACTTAACAGATAAAACGGTTGTTTTAACCGATGATGTACTCAACTCTGGAAAGACATTGATCTATGGTGTGAATCACTTTTTGCAATACAAACTAAAGAAGCTCACCACTGCTGTTTTAGTGGACCGCAACCACAAGCGATTCCCTGTTAAAGCTGATGTAAAAGGATTATCTCTTTCAACTTCGCTTCAAGAAAATGTAGATGTTGTTTTCGGTGATGATGGCGGGGTTTACCTGAGTTAATCTTTAATCCAATCTACGTGGTCATTAACCTTTGTTAAACGATGTCCAGGTAGATCTTTAACGGCCTTTTCTCCTACGTACAAAAAGCCTAACGATTTATCTTGTTCTCCTAAACCTAAAAAGGCTTTCATCTTTGGATGAAAAGCACGTGCACCCGTGCTCCAATAAGCACCTAAACCTTGAGCTTGGGCCACTAACCACATATTTTGTACAGCGGCACCAACCGCCAATAACTCCTCTATCTCAGGGATTTTAGGATTATCTCCCCTCTTCATGGCAATAGAGATTATGTGTGATGTAGCATAGATGCGTTTTCTGGTCTTTTCAATTTTAATCTCATTGTCTCCGTTTTCAAGATGCCATTCTTTCAAAAACTTAAAAAGCACATCCTTTCCTGCTCCAGTAAATACTTTGAATTGCCATGGCTCGGTATTTCCATGAGTTGGAGCCCAATGAGCCGCTTCCAACATTTTCTCAACCAAACTATCATCAATGGTATTTCCAGTAAACTTGTCGGGCTTTGTATTTCTTCTTTCGAGTATATTCTTAAAAACTTCTTCTATCACTTTCCTAATTGTTTAATGATTTCTTCAAGCAGACTCTCCTCTTCCTTTGCTCTAACCGTAAAAGTGGCTGCCTCATAAAAATGCTTACGTTCAAATAAGTGTTTCGCTACGAATTCCAGTAAATCTTCATCAGCCACATTTGTAATTAAGGGACGCTTTTCTTTTTCATTCATTAATCTAGAGGCTAACTCTTTCGGACTCAACTGTAAATAGAACGAATTTGAAGAAGCATTGATATCTTGCATATTTGAGTAGTAGCAAGGTGTTCCGCCACCGCATGAAAGGACGAAATTATCACCATCTAAAACCTTTAGCAAAGTTTCTCTTTCCACCTTCCGAAAATAGAGTCCATTTTTGATGGGCATCAACTCACTGATCGGCTTTTGTTCATCTCGCTCAATTTCAGCGTCTAAGTCTACAAATCTTAAACCCAAACGATCTGCAAGCGCTTTACCTATGCGACTTTTACCGCTACCCATGTATCCTACTAAACTTATTTTCATGGCGGCAAATCTAAGTTTTGTGAACGAAAAAAGATTGTTAAATCCCTCGTAATCAGCGAGCCAAAAATTTCTCTATTTTTTCTTCTTTTTCATCTTGCGAGGATAGATTTTCCCTTTATATTTGCACCCGCTTTAGCGATAAAGCTTTTGACCTCCTAGCTCAGTTGGTAGAGCATCTCCCTTTTAAGGAGAGGGTCCTGGGTTCGAGCCCCAGGGGGGTCACTCGAAAGGGGTGGATTTTCCTCCCCTTTTTTGTTCGCCCAGGTGGTGGAATTGGTAGACACGCCATCTTGAGGGGGGGGTGCTTTAAGTAGCGTCCGGGTTCAAG
>JAOARK010000153.1 GCA_025210575.1 Schleiferiaceae bacterium | reverse complement strand
TGCTCGCTTACATGTATAAATGGAATCCACGCTCCTTCGGGCATATCCTTTAAACCCTTGGTTAACTCTTTCCACTCTTCTCCCCCATTTATAGAAAGATGCAACCTTCCGTCATCTGTACCCACCCATAACTCGTCTTTTTTAAGGGTGCTAGGCACAATTGCTAAAATGGTAGTATAATTTTCTGCTCCGGTTACATCATAGGTTAAGCCTCCGCTGGTAAGCTGATGTTGTTTGGCCGTATCATTTGTGGTTAAATCTGGGGAAATGATATCCCAATGATCTCCTTTGTCTTTGCTCTTGTGCACAAACTGAGAACCAAAATAGATAGTGCCGACATCAAAAGGATCTTGTGCAATAGCTGCATTCCAATTGAATCGAAGTTTCGTTCCTTCCGGGTGCCTTGGTTTAATACTCTTGTTATAACCTGTTTCTTTATCAATCCTAGCCACGTTTCCTTCCTGAGACATCGCATACATATACCTCACATTTTCAGGATCCGGAACTACATCAAACCCATCTCCAAAATAAATCTCTTGCCATTGTCCATTTACAATAGCTCCGCTGGTCCAAGAATATGATGGACCTACCCAGCTACCATTATCTTGCATTCCCCCATAAATGTTATAGGGCATCTCATTATCGATGTTGATGTGGTAAAATTGAGCAAGAGGCAAATTCTCAACGAAACGCCAAGTCTTTCCAGCATCTCTGGAAATATTCAATCCACCATCATTTCCCTCTATTACATAGTTGGCATTCTCCGGATGAATCCACATGGCATGATGATCTGGATGTATGGTGTTATAAGGAATCTTACGCCATGTTTTACCTCCATCCTTACTTTTAGAAACATAAGTCCACAAGGAGTAGATAATATCTTCGTTATCTGGGCTTACATGTATTTCGGAATAGTAAAATGGACGATTACCTATATCTGGATTATCTGAAACTCTTCTCCAAGAATCACCACCATTTGCAGAACGATACAAAGCATTTTTCCCTTTGTTCTCTACTAAAGCATAGACAATATTAGGGTTACTTCTGCTAATAGCTACCCCTATTCTACCTAATTCTCCTTTGGGTAATCCTTCCTTGTCCGTGATTTTTTTCCAAGACTCACCACCATTGTAAGTAATGTGAAGTCCAGAACCAGGTCCGCCAGAGTTAAAGAACCAAGGCCATCTTTTATGCTCCCACATGGCAACAATCAACTTATCTGGATTATTCGGATCCATTACCAGATCAGCAGCGCCTGTATTTTCATTCAAGTAAAGAATTCTATTCCATGTTCTACCTCCATCTGTAGTTTTATAAACCCCTCTATCCTCACTCTCTCCCCAAGCTACACCTATGGCTGCTACATAAACTATATTTTCATCATGTGGATGAATGCAGATCCTATGAATGTTTCGGGTATTCTCAAGTCCCATAAGCTTCCATGTTCGTCCGCCATCCAAACTTTTATAAATTCCTTTTCCCGAATTATGGGAATTCCTAGGATTTCCTTCTCCTGTACCCACCCAAATAACGTCAGTGTTTTTTTGTGATAGCTTCACCGCCCCTATTGAAGAGGTAGCCTCATTGTTGAAAATACATTCCCAAGCTTGCCCACCTGAATTACTTCTCCATAAACCACCAGAGGCCGTACCCACATAAATTTGTTGGTCATTCCTTAAGTTGACATCTATGCTGGTAACACGACCACTCATCCCAGCAGGTCCAACATTTCTAAACTTTAAATCTCTTAGTGGGTTTTTATCTTCTTGGGCATGAACGTTTATAAAAAAGAAGAGCGCTAAAGAGAGTAGTATTTTATTCATAGGTTATTTTTTGCCTGCCTAAAATAGACGATTCTTTAAAACCGTATCAAATTCTATAGAATTCAGATTATCTCCAAAATAAATGATGACCTTCATCATATTAATCACAACAATTCACAATACTTTTGCGGCAAATTTTAGATTATGAGATACTGGAAGAAGCTCACACATGAAGAAATAAGTGCTCGTATTTTCAGCGCATTAGGCAAAAATGTGGATTACAAAAAAAATGCAGTACTTGGAGTTCCAGCGTCTCATCTTGATGACAATGTTTTCTTTACAGACCCCTCTCAATTATCTCAGGCTCCGTTCTTAAGCTCTTTAGTGAAAAATCCAAATCATATTGGCTGCCACACCTTAGGCGATTCTGAGCCCTTTTTTAAAGGTACACACGACATTGAAAGAGAAGTTATTAACCTTTGTGCAGAGGACATCTTAAACGGTGAAGCTGAAGGATTTGATGGCTACATTGCATCTGGTGGCACTGAGGCTAACATTCAAGCCATATGGATGTATCGAAACCTATTCGTGCATCAAGACGAAATTTCTTCTAAAGACATTGTTCTTCTTTTCAGTGAAGATGCACATTACTCTATGTTTAAAGCTGCAAACCTTCTTAATTTAACTGTTGGGGTTATTAAGGTAGATGAAAAGAGTCGTGCTTTAGATGTAGAAGACTTAAAGTCAAAAGTGGATGAATTCACAACTAACGGACATTCGCATTTCATTGTTGTTGCAAATATGATGACCACAATGTTTGGGTCTGTAGATGACATACATGCATACACATCTACTTTAAAATCTAAAGGAGTTACCTACAGGGTGCACATAGATGGCGCTTACGGAGGTTTTGTTTATCCTGTGGTATCCAAAAATGCAGACCTCACTTTTTCCAATCCAGAAGTTAGCTCTGTAACTCTAGATGCGCATAAAATGGTTCAGGCGCCATACGGAACGGGAATTTTCATCTGTAGAAAGGACCTGATTCATCATGTTATGACCAATGAAGCCCAATATGTGCAAGGGATGGATCTAACACTTTCAGGAAGTAGATCAGGAGCAAATGCCATTTCTGTTTGGATGATCCTACAGACTTATGGCCCCTATGGATGGCATGAAAAAATACATCTTTTAAACTACAGAACGGACTGGTTAGAAAAAGAATTAGATGCACTTGGAGTTCAATATCACAGGACTGATAGTTCTAATATAGTTACCATGCGAAGCGAAGACATTCCAGATGATCTAGCACACAAATATGGTCTGGTTCCAGATAGCCATAACAATAATCCCAAATGGTATAAAATTGTAATAATGGATCACGTGACCCTGGATAGCATGCAGCCGTTCATTACCGAACTTGCTGAAAGAAAAAAGTAGTTTTAATCTAAAGCTGCTTTTTTAGCTTCAAGCCTTTCTAAGGTTTCCTGTTTTTTTGCCACTCGTACTTTTACGAAGTAAGGTGTGTAATAGCGGTGTAACTTCAAAAAACCAATTTGACGATCAAGCCACTCTTCATCGCTATTCACAAAACCATAGTAGATCCATTCTTTGTGAAGAGTAGCTGCGATTTTATCATAGTTGTCCGTTCCTAAATAATCCAAATCGGCATCGCACATCATTTGCTCATACCTGTCTTTTGGATTATGTGGAATCTTGGTCGCCATGATCATCCCACAGATACGATCTATATCCTCCTTAGAATAGCCAAACTGCGGAAGCCACTCTTTTGCATATTCACAACCTTTTTCCTCATGGTTCATATAAACTTCTAAAAAGCCAGTATCGTGCATCAAGGCGGCCACCTTTAAGAGGTGAGCACTCTTTTCATCTACATCTTCTTCATTTGCCACAATGTCCTCAATAGAGGCAAGTACATCCAATGTATGCTGTTTCTTATGATATGTTAGTCGGCTGGATAGCCCGTCTAATTTTGTAAGAATGTATTCCTTAACAGAATTTATTTCCATGAGCTTTTGGTTGTTACTTAGGTCTATGATATGGCAGCTTAAATAATATATAAAGCAACAAATATATCGGATAGGAGTTATATTTTCAACTTACCGCTATATACATTTCTAAAAATCACTTTTTTAAGTTCTCTTTCTACAATCCTTTCTGATAACAATTCTGATAAACTGGCATAACGACCTCTCTGCATATCCTTTCTTAATTCATGCTCATTAACATCAATAATGTAGAGCAATTGATGGATGGATTTTGGAGAATCATCCAATAATTCCTGGAGCTTAACCATTAAAGAGTTTTGAAGTCTAATTAGATTATGACCAAAAGTGTACCAGTCTGGTTCTAAATGACAATCCTTTGCGATTTGAGCAATGAGTTCATCAAAAATATATCCGTTAGCATTCACTAGTTCTTTAGCCCTACCCTTGGATATATCGCTCATTTTTATACCTCTCGATTATATAACCAATCTGCAAATGCGAATAACGGGTGCTTATGACTCTCATCTATGGAAAGGGCTTTAAGGCATTCTACACTTTCATGATAATAAGAATCCATAGCATTCTGTGTACTTGATTTCGCTCCCGTCTCTTCAAAGAGTTCCTTTATTGCGTTTATCTTTTCAGTTGGAGCATCATTTTTAGCAATCCATTTTGCCAAGGAAGCACGCTGTTCTTCATTTGCCAATTCTAGCGCTTTAATCAAGAGCATTGTTTTTTTATTGGCTAGAATATCACCTCCGACTTGCTTTCCAAATTTCTCTGGATCACCAAAAGCATCTAACAAGTCATCTTTTATTTGGAAAGATGTACCTAAAGTCAACCCAAAATCATAAATATGCTGAGCGTCTTCTTTTGAAGCGCCAGCCACAATGGCTC
>JAOARK010000152.1 GCA_025210575.1 Schleiferiaceae bacterium | reverse complement strand
GTGCCGTGATGTGTCCTTATAAAATCTATGATCTCATCAGGCAGCGCACTTCTTCTTCCAAGTTCAATTCCCTTAATGACATGATTGATAATAATCTCTGCACTTTCAGCAAATGATAGTTCATCTTGCGGGTTTACTCCTGTAATTTGATTCTCTATGAAGTATTGAGGATTTAGTGATTTCCCTATGTCATGATACAAGGCCCCTGTTCGCACAAGCAAAGCCCTTCCTCCAATTGCGGTAACGCCTTTTTCTGCAAGATTGGCAACTTGAAGTGTATGTTGAAAGGTTCCAGGTGCACTTTCTGATAAATTTCTAAGTAGTTTATTATTGGTGTCAGAAAGTTCTAATAAAGTGGTATCCGAAAGCAACTTAAATGTCTTCTCATAAATATACAAGATGGGGATCGCAAACAATCCTAAAAATCCACTAACCGAATAATAAAGCAGTTTCTCATACTCCAATTCATTTAATGTGCCTTGCTGTATTAAAGTGTAAATGATAAATGTTAAAAGATAAACCCCTAATATTTTTCCAATCGTAATAAAGTATTGACCTCTTTTAAGAAACCCTTGATAGGTAATACTTGTGGTCAAGACCATTATACCTTGGATGATCAAAAACTCAAATGCATTAGGCACTAGAAATCCAATAATTACAATTCCAACAATACTAATAACCAAGGCTAGTTTATTTGAAAAGAAAGACATGTACACTATGGGTAGTAACAAAATGGGAGAAGCTAAGTACCAATTGGTGTTTACTTCTTTTATCATTGAAGTTAGCCCAGCTATAAAAATTAGATGGATTAAAATCAAGCTCAGATTTTTGCTATTTAGTAAAAGTTCTGGATAGTATTTATCAATGTATAAAAAGAGCAGTAATAAAAACCCAAAAACTAATAATACCCTACCAATAAAGATGATAATAAAATTCGCTCTTTTCCAGAACGATCCTTCATAAGCAATTTTTAGTGAGTTCAGTTTACTCACTTTATCATCATCAATTAAATTGCCTTTAAATATTACAATCTCACCTTCTTGAACTTGACCCTTGTAGGGAAGAATTAACGACAACTTTGCGTCAAGGCTCTTTTGTGTTAGCTCTCTATCAAATACAACATTAGGTAACAGTGATAAATAAAGTGCTTGCTGTAGAACTCCACGATTAAGGCTATCAAGCTCAGCAATTTGATTGTCTATTTCTTTCCTAGCATCGCTCAACGTATAGAAATCAGACCAACTAATTTGCTCATTTGTTATACCCTTCTTTAAGAAAATTGTTTTGTCATTTCTACTTTCAATTTCTTCTGGAGTTTCAATGAGACCAAGACCATAAAGTTCTTTCAAAATAGCCTCACCTTTTTGTAATAAATACTTTCCTTTTAGGAATTGAGAAACCAAAGAATCTTGACCTCCAATTGAATTTGCTATGAGATCTTTGAGCTTTTGGATTTGCAGTTCTTCAGTAGAATCGCTTTGAACAAAAAAAAGATCTTTTCCATTAATAAGTGTTCTTCTTTCCTCTTCAAGTTCTAGCTCTGTTTTAATAATTGAAAAAGTAAAAGGAGCAGTCAAATCATCATGCATCCAGGGCTTACCCTTTTCATATTCATAAAACTGAAGCTCTCTAGAAATGAACTGAACAATAATTACAGAGGACAGAATGAGCATTAGAATTTGTACTAAGCGTCTGTTATGCCCTTGTATCCAAAGAAAAATTTTCTCCATTAAAGTAGGGTTGACAATAGGAAAGCAATTTATACAATTAAAAGTCCCAATTGATTAACTTCGCCACGCTTTTATAAACGCTAAAATCCCGAGATCGGGTCAAAATAATAATCGTATGAAAGAAGTTGTAATTGTATCTGCTGTAAGAACTCCAATGGGAAGTTTCGGAGGGAGTTTATCTTCTGTGGCAGCAACCAAATTAGGAGCTGCAGCAATTAAAGGTGCTATTGATAAAATTAACTTAGATGCCAACTTGATTGATGAAGTTTACATGGGTAATGTACTTCAAGCAAACAATGGTCAGGCACCAGCTCGTCAAGCTGCTATTTATGCAGGTTTAAGCAAAGAAACACCTTGCACAACGGTTAACAAGGTTTGTTCTTCTGGAATGAAATCTATTATGTTAGGTGCTCAGGCTATCAAATCTGGAGACGCTGAAGTAGTTGTTGTTGGTGGCATGGAAAACATGTCTGCCGTGCCACATTATTTGCCTACAAGTAGAAATGGCCAAAAACTCGGAGATATAAAAATGGTTGATGGATTGGTAAAAGATGGCCTTACCGATGTATTTAACCAGGTTCATATGGGAAGCTGTGCAGAAATATGTGCAGACGACATGAACTTTACAAGAGAGCAACAAGATGCTTTTGCTTTAGAATCTTACCGTAGAAGCACCGAGGCTTGGTCTCAAGGAAACTTTGCTGACGAAATTGTACCAGTTGAAGTTCCACAAAGAAGAGGTGACGCTTTGATCATTAATGAGGATGAAGAATACAAAAACTTAAGAGC
>JAOARK010000151.1 GCA_025210575.1 Schleiferiaceae bacterium | reverse complement strand
GTTCAGAATAAATCCCCTGTACTTTTCTCTCGTTATGATGTCCCTTGATATCGTCAGACGATAAATCCATTTCTAAGGAATTGGCAACATTTTGGAGTACTTCACCGGGTGAATTGCAATATTGCTCATACGAAACAAAAATTGTTTTCGAATCATTAATTGACAATGCATGTCTATAATAATTCAACCATATCTCTAACCAATAGTTTAGACTTGTTTTGTCTTTTGTCTTGATATCGGTATCGTCAAATTGAAACACTTTTTGATTGAGTCCAAACTCATGGTGACCTAGCCAGTCCATGTACTCCAAGACAAACTCATCCTTTTCTTGAAGCTCGCAATAGTCCAGATGCTTTTCTAACAATGAAGCTGCATGATACAAAGGGTGTCTAAATAACAAAGCCATCACAAACTGGCTGTTCTTTTCGCGTAATGACCTATAACGTAAAATGAAGTTGTTATTCTTTGCCAGGTAAATGGACTGCTCATTTTTGCGAATCAACCCTTGATAGTCTAGATAATCGTCATAATCTTGATCAGAAAGTGTGTACTCTTTTAGTGATTCTTCCTCGATAAATGCATCATTAGAAACCACTTTAAAAAAGAACTCCTCTAAGGCCTCAGTAGAATCTAAACCAATCTTAATTCCATCTTTATGACTTCGCTCTTTCGCTTCTCCTCCTTTCGGGTTATATACCTTTTTCCAGGTATTAGGGCTCATTAAGAAGGGCATATTATTGTACCCTAAAGAACTGAATTGACCGCTTTCATTCAAGGTATTCAGCAGGCTGGTAGTTCCAGCTCTTGCCAACCCTGTAACCGTTAAGAACTTTTCATTCCGCACCAAATTCTCTTTTCTCTGTTTTACTTCTCTTTTAAAGAGTTTGTAAGCAAGGGTGTAGTTATTTAATGCTAAGCGATGAAGCAATTGAGAGAGTTCAGAATACCCTTCAGTAACCTTTTTCTTTGATGGCAGAATGAATGGAATTGAAGCCCCAATGGATAGAGCTACTATAGACTGCCATGAACCCAGATTGAGCTTTATTGAATCCGTCCCAAAATATTCATAGACCTCCAATGGCAACCAAAAGGCAACCAACGCCAGCAAGATGATGCCAATAGCATAGAGCAAACTGACTACAAGTTTATTCGTACTTTTTTGAAGTAGCGCCAGCTTTACCTCGTCATCTTCTGCGGTTAATAAATCATTAAGAAGAGAAACACTGTGCTTGGCTAGATTAAAAAATATGTTTCGCAACGACTTAACAATAAACAAAGCGACAAATCCCGCTAAGGCAATTATTAAGTATGCACCCATTATTTTTTCTTCTTAAAGTACTGCTTGGCTTTTAACCAAATAATGTATCCGAATGAAAACAATACAATACCACCAATCACCAAGATCAGGATAACGGTTCCAATACCCATTCCAGGGCCGATGTATAAAGGTGTGCTTAACATTTTAGTCTACTATTATTCTAGTCCAATTGGGTAAATGATGATAGCCTTCATGTTGTGATTTGAAAACATCCTTATAAATGGCTTTATCATCTTTAATAACCCAAATTAAACCACTGTTTTGTTCTTCTACAAAAATACTACCATCTGGCATGTGTTCTGCTTTACCTTCTGTGTGGGTAAATATTTCATTCTCAACAAAAGATTCAGAAGCAATATTGAAATACTCTTTTGTTCTCAAATTATACCCAACAATGCTTGAGTAGAATGTTCCATAGTCTTTCTGAGAATCTGCCACTTTCCAGTTTTTGGAGGTGCTCTGCCAAATGGTATGGCTGTTATTGTTAAAAATGGATATTGTACTGTCTGTAAGAATATCTACATCATGTTGCACGTAAAACGGACCTTCAATCACTTCAATTATTTCATTGGTTGATGGTCTGTAGTGAAGAACACAAGACAGGTTTCTAAGACTTATAAACAGATCTCCTTCATTGTAAAATTCTGTGGTAGTAAGTGCTGGCTCTACATCGTTTAAGTGCAATGGGTCCTCAGCATTGTCAGATTTCAAAAACAAATAGAAGAGATTGTTCTCTTCAATAATATCAGCCAAAGATTTATGGAATAGAATTTCACCTGTTTCAGGATCTAACTTACAAATGGTATTGTCTATAAAATTGAATTCTTGATTTTCTATGGCAAACTTCCCTTTGTAAATGATGAAAAGGCTGTTTTCACGTTTGTATGCACATGCCCAAATATTACCGGCACTATCTAGATTTAAGGAATGATGATGAGCCATATGCGGTTGTCTCCATATTTCTTTGCCCGTAGAGTCAATTTTAATCAGGCCTGTCACCCCATTAAAAGAATAAACAATTTCCTTATTATCCAGAAGAAGAGGATCCATAATTCGGCTTTGTGGCTTATGTGGATTTTTCACTTGCCATTTGTAAAGACTCTCATTATTCTTAAGATTCAGCAATTCTATAGTGCGCTCATTGTCTTTTCCAGAATAGGTAATCAAAGCCTTTACGTCCTTATCCAAATCATTAAAAGGATTAAGGTTCTCGGGAGTTTTCACAAAGGTCTTCGGTAATGTTTTTACTTCTTCTACAGAGGCCTGAAACAAATCAGGGAAATCGATAAGCGCCTTAATCGGTGCGGTAATGGCCTTCCCAAATTTCTTATCGCCTTTTACTATGTGCTTTACGGTCCATCCAAAAATGGATAATGTAAAGAGAACGATGACAATGATTGAAAATGACTTAATTACCTTCTGCATACCTGTATTTAAGAAGAGGCCAAATGTATGGTAAAACTACTAATGCTTGAGCGATGATTTTACGAGTTTCATTCCCTATCTAGAAGATTTTTTCGTGATTATATAACTCACCATAAATCTTCTAAGGGAACATGATTTTAACCGCAGATAAATGCGGGAGCTCTAAACGCTCTTCGTCTAAAACAGTACAACCATTTTTATGATAGAATTCCAAAGGAGATCGATAAGCATTTCCATCTTCTTTTAGATAATCATCCTTATCAATTACCCAACCATTGATGGGCCTTTTGGGTTTTAGATAGTTCTGAATTATAGAAGTCCCCACTCCCTTACCTTGAATTTTATCATCCAAGATCATGGCGAACCATCTTGATCCCTCACGATCAAAATCAAAATACCAACCAACTACAGCATTGTTCTTCAACACAAGAACATGATGGCAATTCTCAAGATTGGAGAGGTAATTTATGAATTGCTTATGGTCATTTTTAAGGTTAACCGGATACTCTTTATTCCAAAGTAGCCTTAACTGATCAATCTCGTCATTTGTCAATACCAACCTTTGATGAAAGCTCAAGTCAGTCATTTCCTTTCTTTCTTGCCATAAGCGCATAAACCATCGGTATCTTATTCCCTAAATGCTTTATCCTGAATTTGCGTTCATCTATCTTTTCGGTATGAGCAAAACAATCATAAGGAGAATAATCATATTCCTTGAATTGCTCAATAGACAGGC
>JAOARK010000150.1 GCA_025210575.1 Schleiferiaceae bacterium | reverse complement strand
TTAAACAAGTTTTTTCTTCCTTAAAACAGGTAATTAGTGGGGTGACATTGCAATCAAGGTAGGATCAAGATTACAAATCTAAAATTACAGATTTTCCTCACGATTGTGATGTGTATTAGGTGTAAAAAAGGTGTAGAACTTACATTTTAGATAAAACCTCTAAGGCCTGTTGCTTTGAGCTTACCTGCAACTTGTTGAATATGTTTATGTTATGTCTTTTAACCGTGCTTAGTGAAATTCCCAGCTTAAGAGCAATATCTTTATCTGTAAGTCTGTCTCTGAATAACTCTACAATATCCGTCTCTCGGTTTGTTAGTTTAACGCGATTAGAAAAAACCAAGTTTGTTTTTGGGCTATTAAGGTTTTCAACCAGTTGTTTTAATGCAGATGAATAAGCAAAGTAGTTTTGATAAATCTGCTTAAAGTCTTTAATAGGCAAAGTGCTTAGCGCTTTTTGAAGCTCAACTTTAGCTTCATCGATTGACCCTTGTTTTATTCGCATCAAAGTCAATATTATTTGACTTTCAGTTAATGCTCTTTTGTAATTACCTAAAGACAGAGCAGTATTCAGTTTCTTAAAGATTTCAGCATGTGCTTCTCCAATTAGAGTTTCACTAAGCAGCTTTGTGAAAACGGGAGAATATGCCTCAGTTATTGGTAAATTAGGATCAACCTGCATCGTGTTAGCCCACTCATCAATTTCGCTTACATGTCCTGTATCACATTTTAATTGCGCTCTCATACCTTTAAAAAAGGGCAATAGAAATGCATTGCCAGCAATAGTGAGTCTTTCTATTTCATCCCTGAGGATGGCTTGAGCTTTTGTAGTCTTGCCAATTTCTAAAAGCGTTTTACTATAAAGCCATGTAATGCTCATGCCAATTACGCCAATAGTATGGTCCTTAAATTCAAAGGCATGCTGCAACAGTCGTTCGGCTCTTTTTAGTTCTCCTCTATTGTAATAATACTCTGCTAGAAAGCATTGGCCATTAACTAACCCCTCTAGATTATTAGATTTGTTAGATAACTTGATTAGCGCATTGGCATAGTCAAATTGATTTTGTGCCCTTGCTTCAAATCTTGAAATGTAGCAGAGCACTAGTAATATTTGTGTTTTAACAATTGGATTGTATGTTAAAGACAAAGATTCAATTCCTTCAGAATAAGCCTGCTTCGCCTTACCCAAAGAATGCAGACTGCCTAACCTAAAAATGTAGATGTAACCCTGTGCATAATAATTCTCAAAGCCAAATGAATTTGCTGTCTCCGTAGCCTTCAATGCTTCTTCAGGATTTCCTTGTATGTAGTACACGTAAGCTTTTAGCACCCAATACTCTGACTTTAAGTTATTGTCAAAGTCAGTCTCTTCTAAGCCATTAATTCTAGAAATCATATTTGCAGTACTTCCTTTAATGATTTCTATCCAAGCTTTGGTCAATTCTATTGCATTCGATTTTATGGCAGTGTTTTGAACAATCAATTCTAAAGCTTGGCGCAGAGCTTGAAACTTTGTCTTATTAAAACATTCCAATCTGTAGCGCTTAAATGTTTCTAAAATGAGTTTTTGGTTTCCATTTTTAAGCGCGAGCTCAAAGGCCAGCCTTGTTTTGTTCTTCACTAAAAAATAGTCTATGCAGGTATGCTGATAGGGTAAAACACGCTTTTCGATTTCTTTGGTAGAAGTGGATAGAATTATTTCTTGAACAAAATGGTGGAAGCGGTAATTTCTTGACCCATTCTCAATCTTCACAAGAATCAATGGAGATTTAGATAATTTATAAATAAGATCGACTGACCCAAGAACTTCTTTGATTAATTCTTCATTAAAGTGCTCAAGTTGGGCCAGAAATAAAACATGTGCAGGTTCTGAGAAATTACGAATAGCTCGCAAAATAAGTTGCTCAGCATTTTCTTGTTCAGTTGAAAACTGATGAAGTTTAATTCCAGTTATCCAACCTTCTTCATAAGCATCTACAGAATGGTCTAAGCTCGTATTTAGTTTGCTGTATTTTCTAAATTCTTCTTTCGAGAACTTTAATTTATCCTGATTTAGCACCTTGAGCCGAACAAGGTTTTTCCAACGATCGGCAACGAATTCGGTCCTTGACACTAAAATTAGTCGAGCATTTTTGGGAGCAGTCTCAATCAACTTTAGAATTAGATTTCGACAATTTTCAGACTTTATTAAGTGCACATCATCAAGAACCAATAAAAATTCACGTCTATTATTTAGCCATTCAGACAAAAACTGCTCAACCAATAATTTTTCATCAGTCAACTGGCCAGATCTCAAAAAAGAGTTCGTCTTGTTAAATGGAATATTCGCTTTAGAGCAAGAGAAACACAAATATTCAATAAGCTGAAATATCTCATTTTCGTACTCTGACAATGACAGCCATGAAAAAGGTAACTTTCTAGTAGAAACAAAATATTTAGCCAAAGCACTTTTTCCATAACCGGATGGACTTTGGATTAGAACATGATGGTTTTCAATAGCTTCACTTAAAAAGGCATTGCATTCCTCTCTAACCAGAAAATCATCGGGCAACTCTGGCGATGTAACTTTAGATTCAACTAAATGGGAAAAACTCATGAAAATGTATGTGAGTGTGCAATATCGAAATTTAGATGAAAGATTTAAGCTATAAAAAACTGAGCAATTGTATTTTCTGAGAATTCAATTTAGATAAAAAAAAGGAGCCGAAGTTCCTTTATGATGATTGTTTAGGTCATTATTCCGGCCATAAAAAGACCTTGTCCGATTTTATAATACTTCTCGGGCTCTGCTTGTAACCCGCACCCAGCTGTGGATTTACTTTTTAGATTTTCTAAAGTCTAATTTCTGTGTTAAAAACACTTGTAATCGCTGGTCTGTTCCATCTTCTCTTGAAATAAACATATAGCCTAATTGGAAATTTAGAGAAGGATTGAAATAAAACCCAAGCGCCATAAACAATCTGTTTTGGTCAAACTCCCATTTTGGGTTTGCGTTTACCATCAGCTCATTGCTTGTATTAAAAAAGAAGCTGCCCTTCTCTGGAGTGATCTTGTAATTCAGAGGAACAGTCACTTGAATTCTATACCGAATTCTCTGACTCCATACCGAACTGAAGTTCCTAAACTCGTATCGATAGCGATGCTGTAAACTGACGTTTTTTAAAGGTTGTGCCACGATGGCTTGCAAAGCGGTTCTGAACTCTTTCTCTGAAGTTTTTAGCTCCGGATCAGTTGCAAAGGCAATGTGCCTGTGGAATTCCGTAGACACACCAAACTGGACATTTTCATTTAAGTTGTAGTTGTAATACGGTTTGATAAAAATGGATTCAGTATTCGAAAAAACTTCATAATTTCTGGATTGCGCTTCTAGGAATACTTCAAATTTGTTAGAAAATTTGAAGAACCCATTGTAGATGTACCAAGCACCTACGTAATCATACTGTGATTCCTGTGCAACAGCTACGAGCTTTGAAAGCATCAAGAATAGAAGTAGGTACTTACGCATACTTTTTTCCTACAAATCTAATTGAAGAAGTTATTCGATGACACCCAACGGTGACCATAACCTTGCACAATAAAATATACCGATACGAAAGTGTTGGGCTTAATCCAATGACACGTCCTGTTGTGTCCACATGAGTGATGCAGAGGTCTTAAGGAAAAAAATGGCGGTTCTAATTAAAACCTCTAAAATAGACTTGTGAATTGTTGTACATTCTAAGTCGAAACTTAACGCTATGAAAGCCATTATTGCTCCTCGTTATGGAGACATTGAAGTCTTAAAATATTCAGATGTAGAAAAGCCAATACCTAAATCTAATGAGGTGTTAATTAAAGTGATGAACACAACCGTTACAGCTGGAGATACTGAGGTGCGCGCCTTTAAAATCTATTGGTTGTGGTGGATATTGGTTCGTTTGGCTTTTGGGCTCTTTAAGCCGAGACAACC
>JAOARK010000149.1 GCA_025210575.1 Schleiferiaceae bacterium | reverse complement strand
GAAGAGGTTGTTGAAGGAGAAACAACGGCTGAAGTTCCCAATTCGAGTAACGTTCAATTGCCGAATATTGAGGATTTAGGTGATGTTGAAAAACGTATAGTAGAGATTCTAGATGAGTACGTAAAACCGGCTGTGCAAGGCGATGGTGGAAACATTGCTTTTATCTCTTATGAAGATAAAAAGGTAAACGTTTTATTGCAGGGTGCTTGTAGCGGATGTCCATCGTCAACCGCAACATTAAAGTCTGGAATTCAAAATATCCTGCAACAAATGCTTCCCACATTAGTGGATGATGTTGTAGCGATAAATGGCTAGTACTTTGGCTAAATAAAAAAGGATTAAGCGACCTCTTTGGAGGTCGTTTTTTGTTTGGGTCATTGTTTTGTTAACCTGCCTCAAATAAAAAAGGCTGTCTTTTAGACAGCCTTTTGGATATTATTCAATTGTGTTTAAACACCTAATCTATAATGATTCGGCTTGTATTCAGGAACATAAGCATCTTCACGGCTTAATATCTTCAACATTTCCATGTGCTTTTTAAATGCCACCCAAATATTTGGGTTTTCCTGATATTCTACACCAAATTCTTTACAGGTCTCAACTAGAATATCTGTTAACTTCATGTAGTGAACATGACATACCGTTGGTAAAATATGGTGAATAACGTGAATGTTAATAGCTCCCAACAACCAAGTAATTACCTTGTTCTTTCTAGAGAAATCTGCTGTAGTTGCTATTACATGTAAAGCATAGTTGTTGTGAATGTCGTTGTTTTCATCTGGCATAGGGTAGGTAGTACCATTGTAAACATGTGTACATTGAAATACAACCGCGAAAGTCAAACCTGGCAAAATGTGGATCATAACCCAGCCCACAATAATCGCCCATACCGGTGCTTGAACGAATATTAACGGCAACACCAAAGTGAGTGTGTAATACACCAATTTCGAGAATAATAAGATCCAGAACTCTTTTGGATCATGTTCAATATTCTTTAGGTTTCCAATGTTTCTTTCTTGAAAATACCACTTAAAATCTTTGATAATTGTCCAGTGAATCATGGCCAAAGCATAAACGATTGGGGTATAAATATGCTGCCATTTGTGCATCGGTTTATGAGGCTCGTGCGGAGTAAATCTAAAAAGGCCGTGCGTTTCTAGAGTAACATCAATACCATGGATATTTACAAAGGCATGGTGCGCATTGTGCATCATGGTAAATAAATATCTATTTGCACCAATAAAGTTCATGAAGTAACCCATGCGTTTGTTCACCTTCGGGTTTTTAGAGTATGCATTGTGACATGCATCATGAACAATGTTGAACGCAATAAATATGTTTACGAAACCAAGAGCTGTAAAAGTGGCAATCAAGGCCAAATTACTAAAGCTCATGGTGTTGGTCATAATTAATGCGTACACACCAATCCAACTTGCAATAGCAACAACCGTTTTAATGTGCATCTCTCGGTTGGCGTATTTGGTGGTGTTGTTGTCTTTGAAATATTGATTTACTTTTCTGTTGTATACTTTCAAAAAGTTGTCTTGAGTAGGATTACTCTTAAACTGAACAACTTTATCAGACGTCATAGATTTTAACATGCTCTCTTAAGTATTTGAAAAATAATGCTCTTCTTAATTTTGCGGCAAATATACGCCACAAGTTATTTCCAAGAACATCACAAAAACACGATCATTATCATGCTTACTCCAATCAAAACCTTATACAATTGATTGAGGATAAAGTAATGTTTTGGTTTGGAGGCTTGAAAAATAGCCACATTCACTAATGTGATAAGAATCATGCAGATGGTTAAATAGAGCTGCATGTTGTTTGGGAAAAGTGAATAGGAAACAAATGCAGGAGCATAACTGAATACGGTTAAAAGAATGATCAACGTCTTGGTCTTTTCTACTCCGTACACAGCAGGTAAGGTGTGGTAGTCATACAAAACATCACCTTTTTGGGTTTGCAGGTCTTTAATAATGTCTCTGATGAGAATTAGAAACATGATGAAAGCTACATAGAAAAAAATAGGCCAACTGAAATAGCGGTAATAAACAAAAATGGCAAAGAAGGGAGCAATAGAGAGTATAACAGCTGCTAGGTTTCCAAAGAAAGTAGCTTTCTTAATTTTATGGCTGTAGAACCAAAGACCAACTGCATAAACACCGAAAAAGACGAGAGCCCTCCAAGAAATTAAAAATGCCAGAGCAAATACTAAAGCATTGGTTCCAAAGTAAAATCTAAAAATGAAACGCTTACTAACAATACGCTCAAATAGGGTTTGTTGCGGACGATTAACAAGATCTCTATCCGAATCATAAAAATTATTTATGGCGAATCCTGCAGCGATAGTTAGCATGGTGCACACCATAATGATCCATAAGTTCGGATCGGTAACAACCATTTTCCAGTTGTTCCGATTGTTGATCACAAAGATGCTTACCAGTAACTGTGCAAAAGCTACTATACCAATGGCATACCAACGTATAATAGACAGAAGTGCTACGACTTTAAGAAAAAATAGTTTCTGCGAGGAAAGAACCCGCATTTAGAACTTGTAGATTACTTCGTGATTGTAATCTGCTAAAAGCGGTTGTGCTTTGCTGTAATCGCGAGTAAACCCAAGAATAAAACCACCGCCACCAGAGCCGCAAAGTTTTAAATAGAAGGCGTTAGATTCAATTCCCTTCTTCCAAATTTCATGGTAATTTGAAGGAATCATAGGCGAAAAATAGTCTAGTGCCAGCTTTGATAAATTCTTAAGGTTTGAGAATAGTGGTTTGATGTCTCCTTTTAAAAAGGACTTGATACAAGCATCGTTATAGGTAACAAACTGCTCTTTTAACATATTTCTAAAACCTTCTTCTTTTAGTTTTTCCATAAAGATGTTAACCATAGGTTGTGTTTCCCCAGGTTGACCTGAATTTATCAAGAAAATAGCACCTTCACCAACACCTTCTTCTGGTATGGTTACTGTGCCCAGGTCATCTTTACTTTTAATCAAAAGTGGAAGATTCAAATAGCAAATGGTGGGGTCAATTCCGCTACTCTTTCCATGAAAATAACTTTCCATTTGTGAAAAGATAGCCTTAAGCTCAACAATGTCTTCGCGCTTAAGTTCTTGACCTTTTGAAATCTTATCTACAGCATAACGATCGTATATGGCAGCTACCAGAGCTCCCGAGCTTCCAACACCAAAACCACGCGGAATACTTGAGTCGAAATGCAATCCTTGGTCAATGTCTTCTTTAAAAGAAATTAAATCAAGTTGAGCATTTAATTCTCCAGCATCTTGCAATTTTTGTAAATGCTTATGATATTTTGATAGGTGCGCGTTAGAGTCCTTAGATTCTTCAGCCTCTGGATTAGTGAATTGAAATGCACCTTTATAATAGTTGTACGGAATACTCAGACCCATAGAGTCTTTAATGATTCCATATTCTCCGAAAAGGAGAATCTTAGCGTAAAATAAAGGTCCTTTAGACATCAATTACAATTGTTTCGGGCCGTTACCAATTTGGTCGCAAATATATTCTTCATCCTTACATAAACCAACCAACTTGGTTTGTGCAAATGTATCTACTTTATTTTTAACCATTTCTGGGAAGAGCATATGCACGTTAGCTCCTGCATCAAGGGTGAAATAAACAGGCGTTTTTGTTTCTTCTCTAAACGCCCATATCTCTTCAATAATGCGTAGCGTGTTTGGTTTCATTAATATGAAGTAAGGATTAGAAGTCAGCATCATGCCGTGTAGAGTCAACGCCTCACTCTCTACCAAATTGCCAAATGCTTCTAAATCTCCTTCGGCTAAGATAGACTTGAGTTTATTCAAGTTGGTGTGTGCTTGCTCGAATCGTTTCATCGCATAAGGATGATTGTTCATCAAACCATGTCCAACCGTGCTACTTACTTTTTTCTCCCCCTTGTCTACAAGTAGGATGTAATCCTGAAAATTTTCGAATACTGGATGAACTTCACCTGTATAGGGTACTGCAAAGTGATCTGAGCTATTTTCAATAAGTGCATGTTTACCCCAAACCACTAAATTTCCATAAACTGATCTTGAAGCACTGCCTGATCCTAATCTGCTAAGTGTTGAGGCAAAACGATAAAAATCTTCATCGTGTGGTATGTTCAAAGACTTGGCTAAAGATGCCATACAAAGAGAAAGTGCGCTTAAGCCAGAGGCCGAAGAGGCAATGCCGCTTGAATGGGGGAAAGTGTTCGATGTTTCAATGGTAAAATGAAACTCACTTAAAAATGGAAGTAAATGATGTACTCGCTTAAAGTACGCCTCAATTTTTGGTTTGAAAGACTCCTCCGCTTTTCCTTCAAAAAACAATTCGAAAGAAAAGTCATCAGTCTTCTCTTTAGCCTCCCAGCTTAACGAAGTTGTCGTATAGCTGGAGTTAAGCGTGAAGCTGATACTTGGGTTGGCCGGAATCTGATTCTCATACTTTCCCCAATATTTTACTAAAGCGATGTTAGACGGACTTTGCCAAGTTACTTTTCCCACAGTGTTGAGATTAAAGAAAAGGGAACTTTGGTTCCCTTTTCATATTTATCCTATTTCTACAGATCTGTCAATTTTTCTAACCAGTCCTTGAAGTACTCTTCCAGGTCCAACTTCTGTAAATGAAGTTGCGCCATCAGCAATCATTTGTTGTACTGATTGTGTCCAACGTACAGCGCCAGTAAGTTGTTTGATCAAATTTGCTTTAATTTCTCCAGGGTTGCGTTCTGCTTTAGCGGTAACGTTTTGATAAATAGGACAAATTGGAGTATTAAAATCAGTGTTTTCAATGGCTGTTCTTAACTCTTCTCTAGCCATTTCCATCATCGGGCTATGAAATGCTCCGCCTACCGGAAGTAGCATTGCTCTTTTTGCTCCTGCATCTCTAGCTGCGCCTATAGCTTTTTCAACTGCACTCCACTCGCCAGAAACAACCAATTGGCCAGGGCAGTTGTAATTTGCTGGAACCACAATGCCTTCAATATCAGAGCAAATGTTGTCTACTACTTTATCTTCTAAACCTAAAATTGCAGCCATAGTGCTGGGTTTAGCTTCGCAAGCTCTTTGCATGGCTTGAGCGCGAATTGAAACCAATTTTAATCCGTCTAGGTAAGACAAACTCTTACTGGCAACTAGAGCTGAAAACTCGCCTAAAGAGTGACCAGCAACCATGTCTGGGTTAAAATCTTTACCCAAAATTCTCGATTTGATAACCGAATGAATAAAAATAGCTGGCTGTGTTACTTTCGTTTGTTTTAATTCTTCGGCAGTACCACCAAACATAGTATCGGTAATGTTAAAGCCTAATACGTGGTTGGCTTCTTCAAACCATTCTCTAGATTCAGAATGTTCATCATAAATGTCTTTTCCCATTCCTGAGAACTGAGAACCTTGACCGGGGAAGATATATGCTTTCATATGCGAAATCTATGGGCTTGAGCCCGTTTTTAATTCGTTGGGTTAATCTTTTGAAATTACAAATTCTATTCCTCCAAATGGAAGTATTTGAAGAAAATTAACCGTAATATTCTACTACGTTATTTTCTGTTTCTTGCAATGTTATGCAGTGCAGTTCTGCACCTGCAGCTTTAATGTCTTTCTCAATTCTCTTCCAAAATTCCATGGCCATTACTTCTGCAGAAGTAAATTTATCTTGAAGAAAATCAATATCTAGATTTAGATTCTTGTGATCAACAACCTTAATGATGCGTTCTTTTAAGATGCGCTTTAGTTCTGTAAAGTTCATAACAAAGCCCGTCTCAGGATCTACGTCTCCCTTAATTGTAACTTCTAACACGTAGTTGTGACCGTGGAAATTTTCATTAGCACATTTGCCAAAAATCTCATGATTTTTCTCTGCGCTCCAGTTTTTGTTCCAGAGTTTGTGAGCTGCACAAAATCGCTCTGTTCTTTTAATGTAAACCATTGTTATTCAAAAAAATCAGCGGGCAAAGATAGGGTGTATTCTTGTTTAAAAAACCCTTAGTTTGCACTAATACGATAGAGATACAACGTGCCATCTTCAGTGCCACCTACTAGGTAGATTTTGCCATTTTTGTTGAACTTGCCAATGCTCGCTTTAGTAGAGCCATAAACTGGAAAACCTGGTAGTTCTTCACCATCCTTTCCGAGTAAATGAATTTTGTCGTCTTCAGTTGTTGCAATGAAATAAGGATTGTCATTTATCGTATTTAAATGAGGCCTATGAACAATTGCACTTTCAAAATCAACTGTAAATGGAAAGTCGGTATGTCTGTTGTGGAGCTGGCTTCCAGCAGTAAGCAACATGTTTTTTCCATCAAATGTGAAGTGCTCTAAGTCTTCATCCATGTTTACATTAACCGCATCTGTTTTGTCATTCATAAACAAGTAAGTGAGTTGATCTTGATTATCGGTACCCACCAGACGTGTGTTATTCAAATTCTCTCCCCACTGCACATAAATATCTTGAACTTGCATCTTGTTGGTAAGTGAAACCCGTGTTTCACCCCTTCTATTCAAGACATGAAATTGGCCACTCTCGTCATTGAAGAATACATAGTCCTTTCCACCAAGAACATAATGTTTGGGTTTAGTACTAATGCGGTCATTCGCCTTTGTGAATTCCCAACCCTTTACAATAGATCCATCTTTATTGTAGTTGAACACCTGAGTGCCGGCACAGACAATAAATCTGTAATTTCTGGACTTGTCATAATCGAAGACGGCAAGTGGAGCAGAAATTTCTTGAGGTGGGGTAATCGGGAATGGTGCAACATTTCTTCCTAATCTATCGAGTATGTAAAACTTCTTATTGGTGGTAAAAGCCAATTGAAATTTGTTGTTTTTGAAAAGATCAACTTGTTCAATTTTGCCTAAGATTTCTCCATCTATTTGTGCACTCCAAAGAATTTCTCCTTTGTGGTTTAACCAATACAGCTTGTTATTACTGTCTTGAAGCACGATGTCATTTTGTTTTGTGTGGTGATTGTAAATAAACTGTGGTTCACTTTGAATTGGTGCTTCTAGCTGAATAGCCCATACTTGGTTTGCATCTTTTGCAATGTCTGCCTGCATACCAATAAAACCGCCAATTAAACTAGCTTCTCCTTTGTTAATTATTTGCATTCCACCCCAATCTGGCTTAGAGAAAACATCTTTATGTTTTTTGGCCTTTCGCTGGGTTTTGTCATCCATAAACAAAGTACTGTAGTTATAAGCACCTTGATTCTTAAATAGAACCCAAAGGTTTACTGAAGCTGAGAATTGACTTTTGATACTTTGAAAACCTGCGGATTGAGACCATGTCTTTTCTCCGATGTATGCGTTAATAGCATTTCTCAAAACAAGAGGGTCATTGGCAAAAACTATCCAATTATCATGTTGAGTAAAATAAGGTTTGTTTAAAGCTTTAAAAGCTCTTCCTAATGTAGCGGGCAAAAACTTATCACGTTGTAACTGGAATATTAGATGCTCTCTATAGTTTTCAGTTGCTTCTCCAGAGAGATCAATGAGAATGTCCATTAATTTTTCAGCTTCTTTGGCTTTTATATAACCCATTTTGCTCTGAGCTGCATTCACCTTCGGCTCTGTATAGATAACTCCAAACTCTTCGTCTATGTAAGGGTAAAAACTGGTTTGCAAGTCAACACCTAAAGCATCCCTTTTCTTTTTTACAGATCGGTATAAATTCCAATGCTTTAAATAGGCATCAGATTGCCTGTGAAAACGATGGAAATCTTCGATACCTAGCATAACTGCGCCTGCTGCATTATTTGGGATGATGTCTGGCGCAGAGATTTTCGCGGTTCCGGTGTGAACAAAGCAGTTTATATAAGTGTGGCTTGAATCAGGGTTAATACTTGCTCCATTTAAAATGATATTTCCATTTTCATTGGAGATGTCTATTTCAGCCCAAGTACCAAAGTGTTGCAGCCAGTCGGGCTTGGAATGTTGCAGCAACAGTTTTCCCATTCCTGGGAGCTCTTCAAAATTCAAGAAAATGGTCAGTGGGTCAGAATGAGTAGCGATTTTTTGATGCTCTTTAAACATGTTGTTTTGAGCGATACTTATTTCGTTTTCTGCATTTCTAATTATTTCTTCGATTAGATTTTCGTTGAGACTTGCGGCAACTAATCCATTCTGATTTAAAGCATATATCTTTTCTTCACCTCGGGTTAAAATCAAAATTTGGCTTTGAGCGTATTCACGCTTTTGTAGTGCCCATTCAGTATTAAAGTTAAGTCCTTGAAAATCTTTTAACCCTCTTGTTGAAGCGCAAATTACCCAGTCATATTTATCAGCCCCAGCCAATTGAGCGTAGGCGTATACCTTGAGCGAGCTCTCTTTGGTATTCACGTTTAATGCTTCAAATACATTTGAGCTCAAATTTTGGAGCGACCCTACCTCAGGTAACGTCATCCCTGATTGTAACAAAGGAGATTCATTTAAGAATGAAACCGCTTTGTGCAACTTGTGCATTTCTATGACGATTGCCGCATTTTTTGGAATGGCACTTATAGCCGAAAAGTCTTTGCTTTCGCGTTTACAAGCCTGTAACGCAATAAATAAGAGTACAACGCAAGGGATAAGCCTTTTCATTTTCATTCTTTCCTTCTGTTTAATTCAAAAGTAGAGGGCAATTCAACGGCTGCATCATTTTTTTCAAGGAGTAGTTAATAGTAGAGTGTTAATAGTTATTCTTGGTTTTTGTTGCTTTTTGCCTTTTTCAGGAAATTTAAAAGTCCAATTTCATTTGGCTGGGCAACAATTGAAAACTCATACGGTGGTGCGGGCTTGCTCCTGTTTTTTCAATCGCACTTCTATGCTCCGCAGTCGGGTATCCTTTGTTTTTATTCCAATGGTAATCGGGGTAATCTTTATGGAGTTTTTCCATAATCTGGTCGCGTTCGGTCTTCGCCAATATGGAAGCTGCTGCAATATTCAAAAATCTCCCGTCCCCTTTAATCATGCATTCATGATCAATTTCTGGATATGGATTAAATCGATTGCCGTCTATTAGCAGATACTCTGGTTTTGAAGATAGTTGATCTATTGCTCGATGCATGGCTAGAAAAGAAGCATTGAGAATATTGATCTCGTCTATTTCCTTAGGTGAAACCACTCCAATGCCCCAAGCAACCGCCTCTTTTTCAATAATCGGTCTTAGTTTATCTCTTTTAGCTTCCGTTAGTTTTTTAGAATCATTGAGGATTTCGTTCTTAAAACCTAAAGGTAAAATCACTGCCGCAGCTACAACAGGTCCTGCTAAACATCCGCGCCCTGCTTCATCGCAGCCTGCTTCCAAATCAAATTTGCTGTGCTTTAAGGCAAGCATTAGCTTTCAATGGTTTTTAACATGATGTTCCAAAGTTTTTCTGCAGACGCATCCCAGCTGAATTTCTTTGCCTGAGCATACCCTTTTTGAACGAGATTTTCTCTTAACTCAACATCATGTGCTAAAGAATGAATTGCATTATAGATACTATTTGTGTTTTGCGGATTAACGAGCAAGGCTGCGTCTTCAGCAATTTCTGGCATTGAAGTAATGTCTGAGGTAATTACTGCGGTACCAGCATTAAAAGCTTCTATAATCGGGATGCCGAAACCTTCAAAGAGGGAAGGAAATATCAGTCCATCCGCTCCGGCCAGAAGCAGGTTGAGCATCTGCTTTTCCAAACGACCAGAAAAAATCACTTGATCTTTTCGTTCCATTTTATCAAATGCAGCTTCTATTTCCAGGTCCCAATGCATTTTTTCGCCCACCACTAAGAGTTTATGATCACTATCTAACCTATCGAAAGCTGGAAAGATTCGTTGCAGGTTTTTTCGTGGATTTAGAGCGCCAATAAAAATAAAATAGGGGGCTTCGTTTAATCGATCTTTTTTGAATTGGTTGACGG
>JAOARK010000148.1 GCA_025210575.1 Schleiferiaceae bacterium | reverse complement strand
GTTCACAAAAGTTCCTTTTCGAAGTAACTTTCCTGGCCCCCTCTTGGCATTGGCTGAACCTGTATAATGCACATCCTCAAATTCATGTACCATCTTAAAATCGTTACCATCAGTATTCACAACTGCAAATCCTTCTTTTTTCGATTTCTCTTTAAATGCATTTAACGTTAATAGCGTTCCAATAAATAATTCTTCATCATCTAATCGGTGCCTTCTATAACGTATTGGGTTATCTTTATCCTGAGGAGTTAACAAAACGGGATTTTCTGGTTGATCAAGATCTACTCGCCAAACACTAAACTGGGTGTAAATAAATACAGACTTGTCTTCTTCAGACCAACCTGCCAACCCATAAGAACCAGGTAAGGCTGGAACATCATTTTCAACGTTCCAAACGGGGTCTTTAAACTGATTTAAAACAATCTGTTTTGCCGAACTGATCTCAGTAGCTAACCATTGTTTCTTTTCTTTGTCGTACAGATAATAGTACTTCCCACCAGTAGAAACACCACCAAAACCCTTAATATCCTGCGCAATCAATTTGCGCTCACCCGTATTTATGTTGATTACTGATAGGTCTTCAGCTATGGGGTAATTCCATGAAAGAGATCGATATGATTTAGCATTATTAGAAATAGCCAACCAATCAGTAACGTTTTTAAGGCTATAACTCACATTATCAAAATAGTTTTCTTCCAACGCAACAAGCTTCATGTCATTCAAGTGAAGAATTGCTTTTTGGCCATTTTCTTTGGTTTGGTTTAGGTTTTTATTTTGAGCAGGTTGAATGATGGTATCTGTCCAACTCCAGATGTCAAGACTCACTTTTTCCTCCTTCAATTCCATCGTGTCCTTCTCAATTTCTTTAGGTATTGGCCTAGATTCAATAAATAGATAATCTCCTGTTTCACTAAATCTAGGTGCGTAGAATTCACTGACCATTCGCCCTTCTGGGAGACCGGGATAACCGGGCTCTATCTTATTTACCTTATTGTTACTGAAGATATTCAACGTAAACGTCTAAACCTCAGCATCTGCAGAATCTTGAGTACTAGACCAAACCATTTTATCACCTTGCTCACTGATCGCCAGTTTTACAAAACTCTTTCCGTTTGTGTCTAATAATTCACTTTGGCCATTCTCATAAAAGAACACACCTTTGATACTATCTGCTTTTTCATTTTTAATGGAATACAATAACCTCGGAGATTTTTTAGCAAATGAATATTCGTTTACCCAACCGATAGTATCTCGCTTTGAGCCACCAAGTTCCCATAGAAGAATCCTGTTTTTAACTATTTTTTTCTTAGACTTTTTTTCATCCTTTTCTTTTGATGATTTCTCCTTTTCAGACTTTTTTTCTTCAGCAGACTCTTCTTCCTTAGAATTCTTCTCGTCTTTGGATTTATCTTTTTTCTCTTTCCTTTTGTTCTCCAATTTAATGGCCACCCAGCCTTCGTATTCTTCAGAAATCTTAAAAGATGACGCTTCATTAATGGTGTCCATCACCCATGTATTGAGGTCTACCACCACCACATGATTTCTGGGCATTTCATCTTTCTTCTTTTCTTTTCTTTTTGCCTCTCGTGTTTCTGCGTATTCAGGCTTTACTTTAAAAACAAGGTAATTATTGTTATGTGTAAACTTAGCTCCATACCCACGAGTAAACTTCTTCGTTTCGTCATTGTTAGCATCGTACACATATAAATTTCCATCTCCCTCTTGGGGATTAATTTCATAGCGCACATACTTGCCATTTGCCGACAAGTCGTAGCTACCAATTGATTTCCATTTATCATAATCTTCATGGGTCAACACTTTTTTTTGTGCCGATGCATAGAGCGTAATTCCCAATGCGAAAAGGGTAAAGAACTTATTCATATTTCAAAACTTCTATAGGATTTGTTTTAGCCGCGTAAATTACGTGATAAGCTACGGTAATATAGGCAAGCAATAAAGTAAAAAGAATGGTAGCCAAGAAAATTCCAGGATCAACAGGAGCAGTGTAGGCAAAATTATCAAGCCACAGATTTAGAACATAACGTGCAATGGGAATAGAAATCAAACCCGAAATAATAACCAAAATTGAAATTTGCCTGATCACTAAACCTATTATTTGCGATTGACTTGCACCTAACACTAACCTAACACCAAATTCTTTTGTGCGTCTCTCGGTAATAAAACTAGCAAGACCCAATAATCCCAATGACGAGATAAAAATGGCGAGATAGGTTAAGGCTCGAGTCAATTGTGCTAATCGTTTATCTTCAGAATACAAATTACCCAAATCGTCTTCTAAATAATAATATTCAAGTGGGTGATTTGGGTCTATTACTTCCCATTGCCTACGCAAAAAACTTTCCACATCGTCAATATTCTCTCGGTTCACCCGGATGTTAATACTACCATCCGGATAAGGCTCAGCATAAAAGATCAGCGGATTAATTTGCTCATGCAATGAAAATGCATGAAAGTCATCTGTAACTCCAATGACATCACCACTTTCGGTGGGTCCATATTCGTCCATGGCCCAATACAGCTTTTTATCTTCTAAAGACTCCCACTCCATCACCTCCATAAACCTTTTATTGACCAAAACAGGCTGACCATCGAGCAAACTATCTTCATCAGCAAAAGCTCTACCTTGAGCTATAGGTATTTGAAGGGTCTTAAAATAATCTCGTCCCACCACCATGAAATCTACTACCTCTGTATTTAGGCCTTGCTCGTCAAACGCAACAAGAGACCTACCAACATGAGAACCTGGAATATTTAAAGAAGTAGAGATGGACAAAATATCTTCATGCGCTAACAAAAGAGGTTTTTGCTCAATAAAATTGTGGGCCATCACCGAATCTTGAATTTGTATCAAGATCACTTCTTCTTTGTTAAATCCCAGGTATTTAGAATTGACAAATTGTATCTGGTTAGCCATGGTTATGGCCACTACAACAACGCTTACGCTCATTGTAATTTGGAAACCCACCAAAAGAGAGCGTAGAATAGTCCTTTTCTTTTTGAGTTCGACAACACCTAGGATTCCATCAAGCGAATCCACTTTAGAAATTTGCAAAGCCGGATATAAACCACTTAATATCCCAACTAAGATAGCGAGTACAGGTGCTCCAATAAGAACGTACTTGCTCGTAAAAAGTTCTGATGTCAGATCTTTTTGAGCTAACTCCTGAAAGAGATTCGTATTCACTACGATCTCGGCTATACTTAAGGCCAACAGAATAGAAAGAAAAGCTAATAGCAATGACTCTCCTACATATTGAAAGACGAGCATTTTTTTATCAGAACCCACTACTTTTCTAATACCCGCCTCACGCATTCTTGCTGGTGCTCTTGCTGTTGCCATATTGATATAGTTAATCATGGCCAACAACAAAATCATAAAACCAATTCCACCAAAAGTGAATAAGTAACGAATGTTTCCACGGGTTAGATCGTATGCCGCATCAGAATACAAATGAATCTTATCTAATCGCTCTAATTTTATATCGAAAGAGGCTCCAAGTAACTCACCCATTTCCATCATATACTTTTCATAGAAGCGATCAAAATTGGAAACCACTGATTCCGGTTCAGCACCTTCTTTTAGCTTGATGTAGTTGAACATGGTCGTACTCCATAAACTTCTTTTCATTTCATCAAGAGGAATAGAATCCATGAACCCTGGAAGAAGTGCGTTGAATTGAAGGTGGGTGTTTTGCGGATGATCTTCTATAATTCCAGTAACCGCAAAAAAGTTATTGTTTGTTCTGATGATCTTGCCCATTGCCCGCTCATCACCAAAAACTTTTTTGGCCAAACTCTCGGTTAAAACTATGCTCTGCGGATTATTGAAGCAGCTATCTGCGCTACCTTCTATGAAATTAGATTGAAAAAAATTGAAATAGCCACTATCTGCGAAATAGACAAAATCGTCATAAAACTTTTGATCCTTATAGCGGAAGAAAAAATTCTCTCCTAAGGAAACCAATCGCACAAAATCTTCTATCTCCTCATATTCGTTTTTGAGTAAAGGACCTATACCAGCTCCAGACTGAGCAACAAGATAGCCTTCCTCCAAATCATAAAATGGAGCTACTC
>JAOARK010000015.1 GCA_025210575.1 Schleiferiaceae bacterium | reverse complement strand
GCTTGAAGCAGAGTGCATTAATTTATCATGCAAAGTTCCGGCATTGTCCTCATCTGCAATATCAACTTCAATATTACTGATCAAAGAACCTGAATCAATTTCTTCATTTATAAAGAAAGAAGTTACACCTGTCTTTTGCTCACCATTTATAAGAGCCCAATTAATAGGAGCAGCGCCTCTATAATTTGGAAGTAATGATCCATGAATATTGAAAGTGCCTAGCTCGGGCATTTGCCAAACTTCTCTTGGTAACATTCTAAAAGCAATGACCACAAAAATGTCTGCTTTCAGTGCTGATAGTTGTTCCAAAAAAACAGGATCTTTCAATTTAAGGGGTTGTAGAATGTTCAAATTATTCTCTTCTGCAAAAACCTTTACCGGTGACTTTCGCATCTTTTGCCCTCTTCCAGAAGGTTTGTCAGCAACAGTTATCACACCTTTTACATCGTACCCATTTTCAACAATGGCTTTCAAAGGTTCTACCGCAAAGTCTGGGGTTCCCATGTAAACAACACTCGGCTTCTTCATTCACTATCAGTTTTCTGCGAAAGTATACGCTATTCAATAATTGAAAGGATGTTTTTTTCTTTTTTGACTTTATTGGTTTCGATTAAGATTCTCAAGATTTGAATAACTTCTTTGTGTTGAGAAACGTCAAATCCAATCAATAATTCATTCGAATGAATTGGAGAAATTAATTTCGTCAAAATGATTTGTTCTAGATTTTGATTGGAGGATGAAAGACATACATCACAGTTGCCGCAATTTTCTTGAAGATCCTCATCAAAATAGTTCAACAATGATATGTTTCTGCAAATGGAATTTGATTCAGCAAATTTCTTGAGTGCTTTGAATTTATAATTTCTGAGCTCAACTACTTTTTTATAAACCTTAGAATTTAGGTTAAGATATTTAGGTTCTACTCGATCTTGCAAAAAGAAAAGTGCTTCCCCTTCACTGGCTGGGGTATATTTTATAATAGAAGCAGTTTTAAGTTTTTCTAAAGCTTCTGCAATTAAGGTTGAACTTTTGTTGAGTCTTTTACTCAAAACATTCATGTCTACTTTTACGGTCATTTCAGTGATACCTCCAAATGACCTTACCAGCGTTTTAAGTACCATTTCTTCCAATCCACTCAGCGAAATGTTGGTTTCAATAATCTGAATAGAAGCAAGTTTGTTTTGCGAGGAGCTGTATTGAATTAATCCTTGTTTTTCAAGGAAACTTAAACCATTTAGTGTTTTCTGAGGATTGAATTGATATTTTTCACAAAAGGCAATGAGATTGAATTCATGCTCCGAATACCCACCTGTGTTCACGGCAATCTGGAGATGGCTACCAATTTTATTGTAAACTTCTTTTATCTCTTTCAAAGAAGGATAGAGTTCTATCCATTTATAATGTAACCGATTAAAGTCTTGAGTGTTATAGAAGAGAAAGACTTGACTCTGTTTTCCATCTCTACCAGCTCTTCCAATTTCCTGATAGTAGCTTTCCAAATCTTCAGGAAGATCAACGTGAAAAACACTTCTCACATCAGCTTTGTCAATACCCATCCCAAATGCTGTGGTGGCTACCATAACTTGAATAGAATTTTCAAGCCAGAGATTTTGTCTTTGTGATCTCTCCTTAGAGGTTAGTCCTGCATGATAAGCCGTTGCCGAAATTGAATACTGATTCAGGAATTTTGATATTTCAATTGTTTTCCTTCGACTACGCACATATACAATTACCGATCCTGTTTGTCTTTTTATCTGATTCAATAGAGGATTTAACTTTTCCTCTACCTCCGAAATTTGAATCTCAAGATTCTCCCTCAAAAAAGAGTTTTTGAATGTTACTGCATTTTGAAGCTCTAAAGAATCTTCTATATCTCGGAGTACATGGTCATTGGCTGTAGCGGTAAGAGCCAAGAAAGGCAACTCTCCTAGGCTTAGCTTAATGTCTTTAATCTTTAGATACGGTGGTCTAAAGTCATGACCCCATTGAGAGATGCAATGTGCTTCGTCAATGGTAACAAAAGAAACTCCAACGTGTTTTAATCGAGCATTTAACCATTCACTTCTTAAGCGCTCTGGAGAAACAAACAGAAACTTGTAATACCCATTCTGACAATTATCTAGTGCAATTTCAATTTCGGATCTTGTTAATCCAGAAGTTAATGCAAAAGATTTGATACCAACTTTTTGCAGGCTGTTTACTTGATCTTGCATTAAAGCAATCAGAGGAGAAACCACTAATACGGTTCCTTCAAGTATTAATCCGGGTATCTGATAGCAAATCGATTTCCCGCCACCGGTGGGCATTAAGGCAATCGTGTCTTTTCTATTAAGGATACTTTGAATAATATCCTCTTGATTCAAGCGAAATGAATCGTATCCCCAATATTTTTTAAGCAGTTGCCGTGGCGTCAAAAGTTTAGTTGATTTTCTATAAAATTAACTCTTTCTTCAATCGTCATTCTAGGAACTTCTACCAACCGGTACCCGTATTCCTCATAGGTATGCCATAAGATCTCATGAAGATCAATGAGCTTATTAAAGCTTTCTTTTCGCTCATTGTCGGTTTCGTAGATTTCTTTCCAAGGAGGTGTGATGAATACAACTTTGTTATACTGGTGACTTAATGCCAATTGATGCCAATCTGTATTCACAGGCAATTCATCTAAATGCAGATAGGCTATAGAATCAACAATACTTCTGTCATAGAATGAAATCCCTTCAGGTGCCGATTCATACTGTTTCAATCTTCCTGATATCACTCTTTCTGAGAAAGCATCCAAATTGTCCCAAGGCAGCACATCTGACCCCTTTTCCATTTCTTCTTGAATGATCTCTCTTGAGATTTCCTCAAAACAAAAATGACCTTTTGTTTTCAAAGCATTTACAATACTGGTTTTTCCAGTGCCCGGACCTCCAGTAAGGACGATTCTATTTTGTTTCAAAATAATTGTATAAGAATTACATTAATAATGGTAAAGAATCCTTGTTTTTTATCACATTGCAATGTTTTGAAAAATATATGAGAAAGTCGCTACATTTTTTACTCTTCGCATTATTGCTGTCCTTCAGCGTATCTGGACAAAATAAAAAAGCTATTAAAGCATATGAGAATGCTAAAAGAGCAATTCAGCAAGATGATTTTGACCTTGCCTTAAGCGATTTGGAAAAGGCACTTAAAGCTGATGAAACCTATGTTCAAGCTTATCTTTTAAAAGGAGATATACTACTCACTAAAAATCAACCCAAAGAAGCAAGTGTAGCATACGCAAAAGCTATTGAAAACAATGGTGGTGCTTACATAAATTATAAGTTGGGCGTAGCACAGATGAAGGCTATGGATTATGCAAATGCAGAGACCACCTTCTTAACCTATTTGAACTACGACAAGGTCAGACCTGAAACTCGATTAAAGGTTGAACATTATTTAGAAAACTGTGCCTTTGCTAAAGTGGCGATCAATAATCCTGTTCCATTTAATCCGGTGAGCGTTGGTGATGGTATTAACAATTTATATTATCAATACCATCCTTCTATTTCAATTGATGGAAAGCTTTTGGTATACACACAATTGGATGTAACAGGAGGAAGGGAAGATGAAAATTTCTACTATGCATTAAAAGAAGATGGAAAGTGGGGGCAAGGTCGAAAAATGGAAGGTTCGATAAATTCCAGACATAATGAAGGTGTACAATCACTTACCGCTGACGGAAAGTTTATGTTCTATACCATATGTGATCGTGAGGATAGTAAAGGGAGTTGTGATATCTACATGGCCAAATACCTTGGAAAAGGTGTGTGGAGCCAAGGGAAGAACTTGGGGGACAGGATAAACTCCAGAGTTTGGGAATCCCAGCCTTCGGTAAGTCCTGATGGAAATACCCTCTTTTTTGTAAGAGGAAAGAATATGCGGGATAAAGACACGGATCTTTATTATTCAATAAGAACGAATGGGAAATGGAGCAAAGCGAAACCAATGGGTGAGAACATTAATACGCCTTATCGCGAAATGTCTCCTTTTATTCACTTTGATAACCAGACTTTGTATTTCGCCTCAATGGGTCATCCTGGTTTTGGTGATGCCGATTTATTTGTATCTCGAAAACAAGCTGATGGATCTTGGGGTGAACCAGAGAATTTAGGATATCCAATTAACACACCCTATGAAGAGTTCGGATTGGTAGTTTCTGCGAATGGTAAAACGGCCTATTACGCATCAGATAAAGTAATAGATGAGGGGAGAACTCGAAATATCTACGAATTTGAATTACCTACAGAAAGTAGAGCTAGTCCAGTGGCTTGGTTAAAAGGAAAGGTGTCAGACAAAGAAACGGGTAAACCGTTAAGTGCTACGGTAGAAGTAATTGATTTAAAATCGGGTCTACCTTGGTTAAGCGTACGAGCTTCTGAAAAAGGAAATTATTTTGCTGTACTACCCGCAAACGCTGAGTATGCTTTAAACATAGATAGAGAAGGGTATTTGTTCTATTCTGCCAACGTATCGCTTGGCGATCAGACTTTTGAAAAAGCACTAAATCATCCAGCTAAACTTTCTCCAATTAAAGCAGGTTACAAATTGGTGTTGAACAACATATTCTTCGATTATGATTCCTATCAACTTCAAACAAAGTCTGATGTTGAATTGAAAAAACTTGTCGACTTCTTGAATATCAATAAAAATGTAAAAATTAGAATTGATGGTCATACGGATAATCAAGGAGGAAAGGAATACAACAAAAAATTAAGTACGGATAGAGCAAATTCAGTAAAACAATATTTAGTTGATCAAGGAATTTTAGCTAAGCGCATATCCATTAAGGGGTTCGGAGATTCTGTTCCAATTGCAACAAATGATACAGAAGAAGGCAGAAAACTAAACCGAAGAACAGAGGTCACCATTCTCGAATAAATTTTAACTTTACATAACTCTAACCTAATGCGAAAATTATGAGGAAATC
>JAOARK010000147.1 GCA_025210575.1 Schleiferiaceae bacterium | reverse complement strand
GTCAACCTGACTTTTGTTCCCATGATATCCGCCATTGCCGCTGGTAATACTGTAATGTATCATACGTCTGAGCAAGTTCCACATGTCTGTGCTGTTATTCAAAAAATTGTTCAAGAGTGTTTTGATGAGTCAGAAGTATTCTCTGTGATGGGAGGTCTAGAAGAAGCAAAGACCTTGTTGACCTTGCCATTTCATCATATCTTTTTTACAGGTAGTCCAAGGGTGGGTAAAATAGTTATGGAAAGCGCAGCAAAGAACTTGACTTCTGTTACGCTAGAACTTGGTGGGAAGTCACCAACCATTGTAGATAAAAGTGCCAATCTCAGAGAAACAGCAAAGCGAATGCTTTTGGTGAAATTTCAAGTAAACGGGCAGGTTTGTATTACCCCAGATTATGTTTTTGTGCATAAGGATGTAGTGCGAGCTTTTGCTACGGAGCTAAAAAAAGTGACCGACTTATTCTTGGGAGAAGATCTTTTGAATAGCGAGAATTATTCGCGAATTGTAAATAAGCGTCAATATGAGCGGATGAAAGAATTGTTAAAGGATGTAGAAGATTCTGGGGGAGAAATTTTGCAAGGAGGAAATACCATTGATGATGAGAATTTTGTAGAACCAACATTTTTCATTGCCAATCGAACCGATTCTCGCATCATGCAAGAAGAAATATTTGGACCCATTTTGCCGCTTATTCCTTTTGAAAGGGACGAAGAAATTGTAGAATTTATAAATCGAAATGAACGCCCTTTAGCGAGTTACATCTACAGTAAGAATAAAAAGCAAATAGATTACATCGTTAAGAACACAAGAAGTGGGGCCACCGTGGTGAATGCATCAGGTATACATCATTATAATGAGAACCTCCCGTTTGGTGGAATTAACAATTCAGGTATTGGTAAATCTCATGGGTTTTGGGGGTTTCAAGAGTTTTCAAATCCTAGAGCTATGATGAAGAATAACTTTCTGTTTCATAACATCAATCTGCTGATGCCGCCTCACGGAAGGCTCAAAAAATGGATTTTAGAGTTTACGATAAAGTACCTATAAACCTCCGTTAGGTATTTTGTACTTTGGTTTCAACCTAACGTCTTGAAGCCATGATCTATAGATTCTATGTTTTAACTGTATTTACTTGCCTTTCCTATTCGGTAAAAGCTCAGATTACCGCAAGCACAGATTTTAGAGCAAGAATGTCGGTTATGGACATTTCTATTCCACCTTACTACCAATACTATCTTGATTATGCAATGACCAGTGTTGACCGTCCACAACCTGAAGGAGAGTACACTTATCAATTCGTATTAAAGCATAAGAATCTTCCACTTGAAGTGCGATATAATTTGAACCCAGGAGCGTTTTCTTTTGTAGAGCCGAGGTTAAAAACACTGGCAAATGAACTGAGTTTGAGCTCTGATAAAGGGCCTACTTTGTTATCAGAAGGCAAATGCAAAAGATCAGGATGTGATAAGGCAGGAAGGATCTATGGATGGTTAGAATCTGGACATGAATTTGAGAATGCGGGTATATGGGTTTTAGTGCACGATAAAGGGATGATCGAAATATCTGCAGTATTTGATCTGCCTTCAGCTGATCAAGAAGACGAATTCAATATTGCCATGGGGCACATTCCTTATGTCTTTCAATTTGGTTTAGATGAATCTGATTTAGATCAAAATCAATTTGCAGGAATAGGAATAAGTTTCGGGTATAACCAGAAAAAATTCTGTTACGAAGTGAGAGGAGTATTAAAGGATGGTCCAGCGCATCAAGCTGGATTGCTTCCAGGGGATGAGTTAATAGAAGCCGATGGTAAAAAGCTGAATGAAATGGATATGAGCAGAGTTACATCTACTTTGCGTGGAGCTGAAAACTCAAGTTTAGATCTCAAAGTTTACCGCGTTGAGTTTATGGACGATTTTACTTTGACGAGACAAAAAATTGATAAAAATGCCCCCTTAGAAATTCTTTCGAAAAAAGATTACAATCTTGAAAAAATCTACTTCACTCGAATGATGAATTTCTTGTTAACCAATATGGCTATTGAACAATACAAAAATGATTTCATAGAAAATAAAAGGGGAAGTGATGTTTTTGAATTTCAACTCAACATGTTTGATGATGTTACTGGGACTTATGCAGAATGGAATGTAGTTTCAGAAGTTTGTATTACTTATAAGTTACACACTAGCTCCAATAAGGAGGAATTAGAAAATAAGTACAATTCATTTAAAGAATATATGACTGAGTATTGTAAATCTGAATCATTATTTGATCTGAAAGATGATCATTATAACGGTGTGATAGTGCAGTCTGCTATGCCTTATGTGGATGACAGGGCACATCTGGAGATAATTGGAGACGAGTTAATTTTTAAAGTGGTAAAACCCTCATTTTCTGAATAACAAAGAGAATTACGATAATTGTCATATAGGATGTAAATTAAAGGTTTAGTATCTTTTAGGTATCCAAAATAATATCGTCATGAAGATCCTAACCGCTCAATTCGCAGTATTAATTTTTGGAATATTCTTTACTATTCCATGTGTATCTCAAATTTCAGTTTCAGAAGATTTTGACCGCAGATGTGGTGAGTTGCAGGTGTCGGTACCACCGTTCTACACGGAATACCTGAATGCTAATTACAATTCGATATCTAAAACGCCTGCTGCATCGAGTATGTACACTTATCAACTAACATTAAAGCACAAGAATATTCCTGTTGAGGTGCGTTATAATGCGAGTCCTGCAGAACGCCCAAATCTCGAGACGAGATTAGTGAGTATGGCACGTGAATTAGGTATTTCTCATGAAAAGCAACCCCAGAGACTCAAGCCAAGTCAATACGAATTTGTGGGTTGTGACCTGGCAGGTAGAATCTATGGCAGACAAAGCACAAATGGCAATTATGAAGCGGCAGCATGTTATATCTATATAGGGTCGAATGGTTTTTTTGAAGTCACCCTGTTTTATAACTACCCCAGCGAGGCAAATAAAGAATCATTCAATAAAAACCTGTCCCGCACGTTAAATGCATTCCGCTTTGCAGCGGATGTAAAGAATGATGATTCATTTTCTGGAATAGGGGTGAGCTTTAAATATGATAAAGAATTAAACGGATATAAGGTACTGGGAGTGATAAAGGAAGGGCCTGCGGATAAAGTAGGTATTTTACCTGGGGATCAGATCTATGCTGTGAATGGAACCAAAATCAACAAAAAAGACATGTCTCGCGTGGTGAATGAGTTACGAGGTGCTAATGGTTCAGCTGTAAAAGTTGAGGTAGTGAGAGGAGTACTTTTTTACAATTATGAAATTACGAGAGCCGCAATTAGCCCAAGTGACAATGCTGGCATGTGGGAAGAAAAAGATTATGAATTGGAAAAATTGTATTTCAACAATACAGTTGATTTTCTGCTTTCTGGCAAACTCAGTGAGAACTACAAAAAGGAGTTTATCGAAAATACAATAGTGGGCCCTAAGCACAACTTTAATTTGAATTTTCCTGGGGGAATTCCCGGTACGGTGACCATTAATGATGATGCACAAGAAAACTTAGTGGAGTACACTTTGCTTCAAAACGCGAGTAGCACTGAAGTAGATTCTTATTACTCTAGATACAAGGCGTATTTGTACGACAAGTATCAAAATGATTTACTCTTTCAGCCCAGAGAAACAGACAACAGTACAATCGTGGAGACTGTTTCTCCAGAATGGCTAACTGAGCATGCTGTTTTAATTAAAGAGAATAATGCCTTAAAATTAAAAGTGTATCGCCCTTTTAATTTAGATGAGAAGAAAGATTAATTCCAGTAATCTTCATTCTCGTCAAAGTGTTGGTCTTCGCTGTCTTCTTCGCCAAAAGCATCTCCGAATAAGTCATTTTTTGGAGCTTCTCCGCCAAAGTCTTTAACAGGAGCACTCTCTGGTGTAGCACCATAATTATAGGTGCATCTCGGATATTCATCACTTTCGTCTAGAGCTACTTCAGAAATAAACTCTACAAAAAAGGTCCACATATTGAAGAAATCATAAACAAACAAAAGGTTTGGGGTGTTTTTAGAAAGTACAGAACCAGCATGAACATCTCGCATTAATGGAAGAGGTTCTTTGCTCATACCCATATCCATGAATGGGATTTCATCTCCTTGATTCCAATCTACGTCTGATTTATAGAATGAAGACATTTCTCCTTCGGCCAACCCAAATGATTTGAGAATGACCTTATGTAGAATTTCGAGATTTTGTTCTGGTTTTATTTCAATGTCCCTAAATACATCTTCTTTAGCGTCTAGAATAACCCTTAGCTTCAATACCTCATTCATCCTTTCTAATTTTTAAGCCGAGTTCAGAACCTTTTTTGATCATATAGGCTTTGGCCTCGTTTAAGTCATTATTTATCGTTCCTTCTAAGATAGCGTCTTTTATAGCCGTTTTTATCTGTCCAATTTCAGGGCCTGGTTTGAGGTCAAAAGTTTGCATAATCAATTCACCAGTCACGGGTGGTTGAAAATTTCGTACTCTATCTTTTTCCTCTACTGTTTTGAATTTCTCTCTAACAGTTTTGAAGTTGTTGAGGTATCGCTTTTTGCGTTTAGCATTTTTGGTTGTGATGTCGGCTTCACAAAGTACCATGAGTTCTTCAAGGTCATCACCTGCGTCAAAAAGTAATCTTCTTACGGCAGAATCGGTTACGCCATCATCAATTAAAGAGATGGGCCTCGAGCTAAGTTTAACCATCTTTTGTACAAAATCTTTCTTGTCGTTTAATGGAAGTTTCAGTCTCTTAAAAATTCCATGGACCATTTTAGCTCCAAGAAACTCATGTCCGTGAAATGTCCAGCCTGTACCTTTAATAAACCTTTTGGTTTTAGGCTTAGCTATATCATGAAGTAAGCCAGCCCAACGTAACCAAACGTTTTCTGAGTTTGCGCTGATGTTATCTACAACTTCTAAAGTGTGGTAAAAGTTGTCTTTGTGCAGTTGACCTTCAACTTCTTCTACACCCTGAAGTTTAACAAGTTCAGGTAGGATGAGTTCGAGTAAACCGCTTTTGTATAATAGGTTAAATCCTTTCGAAGGTTTTGGAGCTGCCATGATCTTGTTAAGCTCATCGGCAATACGCTCTTTTGAAATGATCTTTATCCGCTCTTTGTTCTCTCGTATGGCATCAAAAGATTGCTGCTCTATGTAAAAATCGAGTTGTGTAGCAAAACGGATGGCCCTCATCATTCTTAATGGGTCATCGGAATAAGTTTTATTGGGCTCTAAAGGTGTCCTTATTATACCCTTTTCAAGATCTACCAACCCATTAAAGGGATCTAAAACGTTTCCCCAAGATTCTTTGTTAATTGATATTGCAAGGGCGTTAATTGTAAAATCCCTACGGTTTTGATCATCTTGAAGGGATCCGTCTTCAACAAAAGGTTTTCTGGAGTCTTTGCTATAAGATTCTTTTCTGGCACCAACAAACTCAAGTTCTATTCCTTTGTAAACCAACTGAGCAGTGCCGAATCTCTTGAATACATTCAAGTTTACTTTTTTAGGAAGTAATTGTGCTGTTTTTTGGGCCAACTCAATACCAGAACCCACAGCTACAAAATCTAGGTCTTTAAACTTGTTTCTCTTCAAATAGCAATCGCGCACATAGCCGCCTATTACATAGGCTTCAATCTCCAACTCGTCAGCGGCTTTTCCAACATAGTCAAAAAGCTCATGTTTTAAATACTCTTGTGCTTTCATTATCCTAGAATACCGTTTGGAAATGCTTTATTGGAATAAACTCCGATAAGCATGATTACAATGACAAATAGATAAATGAAAATGTGAAGTTTCTTTATGGTTCGCTTGATGTCATTCATTTCTTGCTTTTTATCATCAAGAACAATAGGGAAGAACAATGGGAAGAGCATAACAGCCTCGTTTCTTCTTTTTTTATCCGCTTCTTTTTTAAGGCTAATGCTCCATGCTTCAAATAAATCGTTTTGTTTCAAACCATTTTTTAAACGGAGATATTGGTATTGATAGGCAATTTTTAAAGCGTAAATCCCTAAAATTCCAATAATACTTATGATGGAACCAAAAATTAATACGAATTGCAAGACGTGAATTTTTAAGGCTGCAAAAATAAGCTTCTATAAAAAAGGAGCACCTTAATTCAATAGAATATCAACGAAAAGGAGCGTAGATGTTCTCCCACTTTAGTATGAGTTGTTCATCGGTGAATTTTTGAGCGTATTCATGGCCTTTGAGGGCCATACTTTCTAGCAATTCATCGTTTCCCCAGAGTTCTTTGATTTGTTTTCTCCAAGCCGATACGTCATCAAATGGCAAGTAGATAGAATGCGGGCCACCTGCTTCGCTAAAACAACTTCCGGTTGAAGTAATAACGGGTGTATAACTGAAAAGCGCTTCTATAATTGGAATTCCAAAACCCTCAAATTGAGATGCGTAGACAAATGCCCTTGCCTTGCGATAAAGTGAAGCTAACTCTGGCATATTTACTCCCTTAATAAAGTGTACTCTGTTAGATAAGTTGTTCTGAGTTATAAAAGACCTTATTTGGTTTGCATAACTCGTTTCTCTTCCTACAATGGCAATATGTACCTCAGGTAAATCGGCAATAGCCTTCACCACGGTCATTAAGTTTTTTCGAGGTTCTATGGTGCCAACTGATAAAATATACTTTTCGGGAAGATTATATTTTGATACAACGAGGTCATCATTTACACTTCCTTTTTCTTTGAAAGCGTTATGACATCCTTGGTAAACGACTTTAATTTTTGAGTGAGCAATTCCGTAAATGTCAATTAAGTCTTGTTTGGTTTGCTCGCTGATCGCCACAACAGTGTCAGCTTGTTCAGCCGCTCTTTTAAATTTTGATCGGTAGATTCTTCGGTCAATAGGTTTGTACCATTCTGGGAATCGCTCAAAGATTAGATCATGAATAGTAACAATTGCCGGAGTCTTTAAACGGACGGGCAATTCATTACTCAGGCCGTGATATACATCTATGTTTTGTCTTGAAATAACTTCACTTAAACGGAAAGTACGCCAGGCAGCATGTAATTTAGTCCAAGCCGCAGATGGTGTAACCTGTGTTGAATTCACGGAATTTTGCCCGAAATCCTTGTTCTTTTCTTTTGGATTGAATAGAACAAACTCATCATCTACCCATTTATTAGAAAGTATGCGAATAAGATCTCTGCTGTAGTTACCTAGTCCCGAGCTATTGTGAAATGCTCTTTTTGCGTCAAAACCGATACGCATGATCAGAATTTTACAAAATCAACAATTTGGTTAACCACCTCCGAGTCGTTTAGTATTCTAACATGCCCAAGTCCTTCAGTTGTTAGGAGTTTGGAATTGTTAAAAGCGTCATGAATGGCTTCTGCATTAAAATACTCGGCTTGTTTGTCCAACTTATCATGAACAATTAAGGCTTCTACATCAAATTCTCCAGCGATTCTTTGAATGCTGTATTGCTCGTAATCCTCATGATAGTTCTTCTTTAAATGTCGGATGAGCTTATTTTCGATTGTTTCGTTTAACTGAAGTTTTGTACAGAAATCTTTGATGGTTTGCTGAACCGTGGCATGTGCGCCAATCAAAACCACCTTCTTTGGTTTTACCCCATGAATCTTAATGGCGTTCATTGTGGCTGTGGCTCCAAGAGAATGACCTATAATGGAATCAAAAGGTCCATAAATTCTATTCAAATACTCAATGCTTTCTGCAAACTCAAGCATATGGCTTCTCTTGTCTGATGAAGAACCATGTGCAGGTGCCGTAAAACTAATGTGGCTAATACCTTTTTCTTTCAAAGTGTTACCCAAAGTCATGAATTGAGAGATTCGACCAGACCAGCCATGAACCAATAGAACTTTGAAAGGGGCTTCACCATTTATATAGGTGGTGATTTTTTTGTCGTTAACTTTTTCCCTGTGTATCGGTAGGGCACTTTTATATAAGAACTCTTCTTCGGTAATTGGAAATTTAACAGGAGTAAAGAAATACTTCAGTGCTTTTTTGTAGGCTAAATTTGGCGCAATAGTCTGGGTTACTTTTAAGCCAAGTAACAAAGATTTAGGTATGTTAGGGTCTCTTTTTTCCATTCTTCAATTGTCCATCAAAGCAACTAAAAAAAATAGATGAAAAGGTTTTTTAATAGTTAATTATTGAACGAATCATATTAATTTAAGTGCATTCTATTAAGATATGATCAATAAAAAAACCCTCAATCCAAAGGAGTGAGGGTTACAAAACACTGCACTGATTACAACAGCTACTTAGATAAAACTAATCTTCTGGTTGAAACTCCATTTTTACTTGATAGTGTAATGAAGTATACACCATTTTCAAATTCGTTTAAGTCAATTTTTATATCAATAGAACTATTTTCTACTTGCGTGCTATATACTCGTTTACCACTAATGTCCATTAATTCAATATCATATAGTGTTCTAGATTCAATAGTTCCTTTTATAAATACTTCACCATTTGAAGGGTTTGGATAGATAACTAAATCTTCAATCCATTCTTCATCGATACCAATAGTGCTGCATGTTGCACATGATTCCCAACACACTGCAGGTAACGTGGTGTCAGCGCTTGGCATCATATATCTATTTGTGAAAGTTCCATTTGGATCCATAGTTGTTATGGTACAAGGAGAACCTTGAGTCAAATTCTCTTGAGTTGTCCAACCATCTAAAGTGAATTTAAATTCTATCGTGTCTGTAGGCACTGCAACAGTTAATTCATAAATAGAATCATTATTAGGTGATGACATTGGAGCACAAGTTCCACACCAGTTATTAAAGGTTCCATTTAAATGAACATCAGTATAACTTCCAGTGTAATCCGAAAGATCTACTTTAAATGTCACATTAGCTGTAGCAGGAGTTCCTGAACACGTTTGACAAGCCTCCCAGCATACCGGAGGTAGTACGGTATCACCAGTAATAATCATAAATCGGTTTGTAAAACCACTTGTCGTTTTTGTACAAGGAATACCTTGTTGTAGCATTTCTTGACCACCCCAGTTGTCGTAAGAAAACTTGTATTCAATAGAATCACTTAAGTTGTTTACGGTGATTTCCCATACATTATCGCCATTCACATCTGTCATGGCAGCACAGTTTCCGCACCATCCATTAAAGTCGCCATTTACTTCAGGTGTGTTGAATGTACCTGTGTAATTATTCATGTCTACTTGGAAAGTGATATTGTGCCCTTGTCCGAAGGCTAGCATTGAACATGCAAAACTAAAGAGGAGTAATTTTTCTTTCATTCTTAATAAGTTTACTCAAATATATAACTTTTGGTAAAAAAAACAATAAGTCTCTTGATAATTTTCTGATATTCTTTAAGGAGTAGGGGGTTGTACTTGTTTATCTTTTGGTTGAAAAGACTATAATAAAAATTTATACCTATATTAAGACTTCTTACATTTGTGCCTATGCTTAACGATGAAAACTTGGATCTTAGTGAGAAGCGCGCGCAGTTCGCTGTGCCCTACTATGAGATTTCATATGAAAAATTCTTTCAATTTGGGCTTTCTGTAGATTGCGTTGTTTTTGGGTACCATGAAAACAAATTAAAAGTACTGCTTATAAGACGTGGTGCAGCTCCTTTTAAAGGGGAATGGGCTTTACCTGGAGATTTGGTCTACCCGAATGAGAATATTGATGTGGCCGCTCGAAGAATTGTACAAGACCTTACTGGAATTTCTAAATTGTATATGGAACAAACAAAGGTGTACGGTCAAGTAGATCGACATCCTGCAGGTAGGGTGATTACCACAGGTTATTATTCTTTAATCGATATAGATAAGCATGATCCACAAGCTTCTGCTTGGGCAGATGGTGTATACTGGATGGATTTAGATGATTGCCCGTCTTTAGCTTTTGATCATGATGAAATACTTAAGGATGCGGTTCAAATTTTGAGAGATAAAGTTCGTCATAGACCTATTGGTTTTGAGCTTTTGCCTAAGAAGTTTGCATTAGCCCAGTTACAGGAGCTGTACGAGGCCTTGCTTAACGCTGATTATGATAAAGCAAATTTTAGAAAGCGAATACTAAGCAAGGGATTACTCATTGATTTAAAGGAATATCAAACAGGGGTATCGCATAGACCAGCACGATTATATTCTTTTGATGAGGATAGATACAATGTGCTTAAAGAAAAGGGATTCTCTTTTGAACTGTGATTAAAAAAATATTCTAAAAATCGAAAAAGCCGGAACATTTAAATGTTCCGGCTTTTTCATAAAAGCACACTATTACACTATTTAAACTACTATTTTGATATCACGACTTTCTTTGTGATGGTACCGTGATTGTTGGTGATATTCACCAAGTAAACTCCATCCTTGTTATTGCTCATGTCAATTCTAGAATCAAGGATGCTTCCTTTGATCACAAGCTCTTTTACCAATCTTCCCTGAATATTTGTAACGGTAATTTTAGAATCACCTGCAGACTGCAGTACACCTTCAATATTTATTATTCCTTGACTAGGATTTGGATGTATGTCAAATTGCGCTATCCAATCTTCGTCAATACTAATGTTAGAATTACATGAGGTACAAGATTCCCAGCAAACAACAGGTAGGGTTGTATCACCTGTTGGTACAAAATAACGATTCGTGAATGTTCCTCCTGGGTCAACTGTTGTGATTGTACATGGATCTCCCTGTGTTAAGTTTTCTTGTACAGTCCATCCATCTAATGTGAATTTGTACTCGATAGTGTCTAAAGGCACTGTAACCACAAGCTCGTAAATTGAGTCATTGTTTGGAGAAGTCATTTGAGCGCAACTTCCACACCAGTTGTTGAAAGATCCATTCAAATTAACTTCTGCATATGAAGAGGCAGTATAATCTGATAAATCTACCATGAATTTAACGTTTGCTGTTGTTGGCACTCCTGTACAAGCTGAACATGATTCCCAACATACGGGGTCTAGTACTGTGTCTCCCGAAAGAACCATAAATCTATTCGTGAATCCGTTTTGGGTAATTGTACAAGGAAGACCTTGTTGTAATGATTCTTGTCCTGCCCAGTTATCAAATGAGAATTTGAATTCAATGGTATCCATTGTTATTGGAACAGTAACTTCCCAAACTCCATCGCCATCCGCATCCGACATCGGAATACAGTTACCACACCAACCGTTAAAGGTTCCGTTTACTTCTGGTGTGTTGAATGGTCCTGTATAGGAATTCATGTCAACTTTAAAAGTAACGTTGTGTGTTGTTGGACCGCCTCCGGATCCGCCTCCAAAGAATACATCGTCTAAATAGTATGTATTTGAAGGAGTTGCTCCTGCAGTATTGAAATCATAGAAAATAGATAACATATCGTATGTCTTCGTAAAATCAATTGCTGCAGTTCCTGGGGCTTGATTAGAAAAATCAAACACTAATGTATCCCAAGCATTCGCAACCGATGTCATTACTTCTGTTTCTACAGTAATTGTAGGATCTGTGTGATCCTCCGCCTTTAGCCTAACAGGAATGCCTGCAGTTGGAGAATAAACAACACAACTAATAAAGGTAGAACCTTGAGCAAATGGAATAGGAGGGGCAAGCCCCATTGGCGTGCTTAATGTTGTCCCGGCCCATGTTGCTGCTGCCGAGGTCTTTTCTGATTTTAAAACGATGTTAGAAGCATTCATTGGGTCTGCTGCAAGTGATGAGGAATTTCCTCCAAAGTCTGC
>JAOARK010000014.1 GCA_025210575.1 Schleiferiaceae bacterium | reverse complement strand
GTGCGGTATACGAAATGGACCTGGAATTCAACCAAGATGGATCGGATATTTTGATCAAAAACATTAGAATGATTGAGGGAAAAGAATACCATATCTTTCAGTTGGGCAAGTTTGGATTTACCTCAGACAATAGGTTAAAGGCAGCTTACAATTTAGATCGGTTGGTTTTAGATCCCAGTGAAGCACAAAAGTCAAAGTTTGCACCACCAAAGGATTCTTCGCTGTACAGAGCGGGTATAAGCATATTAGCTTTTGGAGGAGTTCTTCAACCCAATTATCTAGGAGCGGTTACCTACCCTGAGAATTTGGTGATGAATACCCCAAGTACCAATGAACAATGGGGTTACACAGCAGGAATTAAATTCTTTTTCCCAGCGGGTAAAAAAGGAAACTTCAAATTTACATTAGGATTAGGGTATGAGAGAAACGAATACAACTTGTCTTATGGTGAAATGCGATTTAATTACAATCTCGATTGTTTTGGCAACCCCTTAACGGATTTTGAAGGAACTGTATATGATGAAAAAAGGGTAGCCGTTTCGAGCTATAAAGAATCTGGTCATTTGGGTTTCATTCAGCCGGAGTTTGGATTGTTATATCACATCAATTTTGGCAAGAAAATGAAACTTACGCTTTTCGGTAATGTTGGTTTTTCTTACCTCACAAGTTCAAGTTTTAAAAGTGAGGCTGTTGTGTCTTATCAAGGCGTAAAGGATGGGCTGGTAATCGATGTGGAACAGCTTGGCTTTTATCAAGATCATCAAGTAAACAGCTCAGGAGAGATTAGCAATGCTATCTCTTTTTACAAAGCAGGGTATGGTGGTTCTTTGGACTTTAGAATTGGTAAACGTCAATGGCTGGCTTTAGCCTTTGAAATGCGTCAAGGATTGTCTCCAGTGCTCGATACAGGCTATGAATTCTGCCCATTTTTAGATGCCGATGTCAGTGATAATTTCTTAAGTACATTCACAAATATTGAAAGTAAAAGAGAGTATGAGGCAATGGGCGTTTCGGTAAGTTATCGATACCAATTCCCTAAAAAATAGATGGATGAAAAGGCTCTCTGAAGAAGGTATTAAGATGCGTTTAGAGTTCTTGAGTAAATGGAGCTTGAAGGATGGAAAATTACATCGAGATGTAGTATTTAAAGACTTTAAACAGGCTTTAAGCGCCATGGTTCAGATTGGCTTTTTGGCAGAAGAATTGAACCATCACCCCGAATGGAAAAATGTATACAACAGATTAGCGATTGATTTGACTACTCATGATGCGGGAGGAATAACTGTGCTTGATTTCGATCTAGCAAAAAGCATTGAAGATCTAATTGAAACTTATGGAGCGCATTAAATTAGTATGGGATTTTAGAGGTCCAGATGCAGAACATTTTGCAGTTCATCATGAAATTCACCTAAAGGAATTTGCAGAGGCTCGAAATCTAAACGATCCTTTGACTAGTGCAGAAGAGCTAGGTCCAATGCATTGGATGGCCACTTTAGTGGTAGATAAAGATCGTATGATTGAAGTACGTGATGCGCTCAAACCCCATAGAGGATTAAAAGCCGAATGAAATACCCAGAGCTGAATTTCAACATTGTTTTGGTAGAACCTCAAATTCCTAATAATACAGGAAACATTGGTAGAACTTGTGTAGCCACGCATTCAATGCTCCATCTGATAGAACCTTTGGGCTTCGATATTTCTGATAAAAGAGTAAAGAGATCTGGGCTAGATTACTGGCCAGAATTAGAAAAGGCGGTTTACCCAGATTTTGAATCGTGGTACAATTCAGTTCCAGATAAAAGCCGCGTGTTTTTCTTTTCTGCTAGAGCTGAAAAGTCTTTTTATAAGGTACAATTGCAACAGGGAGATTATTTTGTTTTTGGACGCGAAGCAGATGGTTTACCCGAAACTATAAAAGAGCAATTTAAAGAGCAATTGGTCAAAATTCCTTTTCCCGGGAAGGTTCGTAGTTTCAATTTAAGCAATGCCGTTGCAATGAGTTTGGGTGAAGGTTTGAGACAGATCAACCTTTAAGAATCATTTCAATGTGAGGAATGCCATCCTCTAGAAACTCCTGGCCTTCTTGCACAAACCCAAAATCTTCGTAAAACTTTGTGAGATAGCATTGAGCCATAATTCGGATGTTAGCCTTAAATAACGCTTTTGCTTTTTCTAAACTAAAAGCCATTATGCTTTTGCCCGCTCCTTCCATTCGTATAGAGGGTGAGGTTACCACACGACCAATGGAGGTTTCCTTGTAATACTTACCGGGAGCAAAAAGTCGCGTATAGGCCATTATCTTACCATCAAGTGTTCCAAGAACGTGAAAAGCAATAGTATCTTTTCCGTCCAGATCTTGATAAGGGCAATTTTGTTCTACCACAAAAACTTCAGAGCGCAGCTGCAAAAGATCATATAGCTCTTCTTTAGTTAGCTCATCAAAAGTCTTAACCTCAAACCTTAATTCCATGGCTGCAAATAACTGAAACATTTAATAACTAAACGCTTAACAGCAAACGTTGCGATCATCACAGACCTGTTAAATAAAGAGTAGGAAAAAGTGTACTTTTAAGGTTTAACCCAAAACTTTTGACTATGAAAAATGCACTTACCACGCTGGCTGTGGTGTTAGGCCTTATATCTTGGGCCCAACAACAGAACACCCGACCTATACAACATCAAGTTCACCCTTCGTTTATTGCGCTTAACCAAGCACAGCAGGGACTGAATCCTCAGCAGATTTTCAATGAGATCTACCAATTGTCTTCAGATGATCACTTGGAATTGATTTCTGTAATTACCGATGATGTCGGGCAAAAGCACGAAAAGTATCAACAAGAATTTAAGGGAATTGTGGTAGAAGGAGCTCAAGTTACGCTTCACTACAAAGACAATGTGCCCTCTATGGTAAGTGGTTATTTCTCTGAAATCGGAAACCTGCCTGTCCAAACTCAAATGACAAATTCATCTGCGTTAAAGGCTGCAAAGCAAAAAGTAAATGCTAAGACTTATGCATGGGAAGCAGGCAAATCGGTCCATATGCATATGGAAGAGCCACACGGTGAATTAGTGGTGTTTACCGACCCAACCGGTTTTACACCTTCTAAATTGGCCTATAAGATCGACATCTATGCTTTAGACCCAATATACCGCGCAGATGTATTTGTGGATGCGAGTACAGGGAATGTGCTC
>JAOARK010000146.1 GCA_025210575.1 Schleiferiaceae bacterium | reverse complement strand
TGGTCCTCTAAAAGAACATTTCTTAAATAGGTAGTATTCGGTTCCGGATTTAGGTATCGTGGTTCGGTTAAGATGGTAACATCATACTTCATGCAGGGAAGGTAATTCAATTGCATTTACAAGTCTGACTATAACTATAGAATTGAGTAAGCACATTTTGAGGTAATAAGATTTCATTGGTTTTTATGCCGTCCATCATCACTTCTTGATTCAATTCATGCTCATAAGGTTTGAGCTGGCTATTTATCACACCTTGTTTTGCAAGATTCATGGTGCAAATCATAGGAGGCGTTTTACAGCTGTAATCTATGGATGTACAATCCATTGTTTTTACGCTTTGATAAGAAGCGCTTTTGAAATGGATCTGTTTATTTTTTAAATCGTAAACTATGGACCATGAGCCGTCCAGAGCAACTTTATCTAAAATGCGGAATGAATAGTCAATGCTGTTTTGTTCAGAAGCACTGAAGTTGTCAAGCATATGAACAACCGTATTAAACCGGCAGCTAGCTCCATTTTTTTCTTTCTTCAATGAAACCTTATAGGGATCATTTTCTAGAACGGGAAAGGGGAGGTTTTGATCTCGATAACTTACCATGCCTTTTTGATTAAATTCAACTACTGTTATATTTCCCGTGATATCGCAGATTAAAAAATGTAAGTTTTGCGATATACCCGAAATCCTGATCTTCTTATCTGAGGCAATTACTTCTTCAATAGTACGAGCATTGTCTAATTGATATTGTACCCATTGTAATTCGTTCAATGCCTTTCGCTCATCTTCAGCGGGGTAGCTTCCTCTAACCACCATCAATTCTACTACTAGTCCTTTTTCATTCATTCCGCCAAACGGGAATTCTTTACCGAATTGATTAAAGGTAACACTACCATATTTCGAGGTCCATGAAATGGGTTGGTCATTCATAAAGACTAAAGAAGTTTTTGAAACACCACGTTTATTAACCACGACAACACCATTATCTGAAACCCAATCGAGGTTGCGACCAAATACAAGATTGTTACTGTCTTTGAGAACGAATGTGGTACAAGCTTCGCCAACAAGAGTGATGGAAAGAAGCAGCGTGAAAAGGATTGATTTCATGAAGTTAGATTTAATGTAAAACGAAGAATCCCTACAAAACGTCTATTCATGCTTTCATTTTGCCTTGATGCAAAACGAAACAAAAAATCAAGCCTAACAAGAAATTAAAACCCTACTCTTTGTAAAATCTAAGTGCGGCTAGGCGATATTCGAGCAAGCTCTCATCTTCCTAGTCTTACTAAGATTTTGCTTTGACTAGAACTTCAATTTCTTGAAGGGCGAATTCGGTAAGGGGGCATTTTTTAGAGCAAGTTGCGTTCAAGTGAAATTGCTGTAAGCATGAAACGCTGAAAAGACAACGGTCTCGATGCGTGAGCAATCGAGATGCTCCTTAAAATGCTCTAGATTTTTGCAAACTTTTCATCAATGGAAAAGTTTGAGCCTAGCGGCTTGAGCGATAAAAAATGAGTGAGTAATTGACTTAATTATCAATGGTTTAAATCATCTTTTACCCAATCATCTTTTTTATTTGAATCACGCTTTTGATTTCCTGAGGAAGGTGCCTAAGTCTTCCTTTGCTTTCCTCATCATGAATCCATTGAACTGGAATTTCGGTAATCGAATAATTGGCTTTTTGAGCTAATGCAAGAATCTCCAAATCAAAAGACCAACCGTTTATGTTGGATTTGGAAAAGATGTCTTTAGCTACATCTCGCTTAAAGGCCTTAAACCCGCAGTGTGGATCTTTAATTCCTGGTAGCAGTAGCGATTGAATGACCTTATTGGATAGCCGGCTCCAAACCACTCTATAGGTGGGCTGCTTTTTTACGATTTCAGAGTTTTCATCATATCGCGTTCCAATAGAAATATCTGCTTTTCCATTAAGTATGGGCGCAATTAACTGTTCAGTCTGCTCAATTGGAGTGGCTCCATCAGCATCCGCAAACAAGAGGATGTCACCGGTTGCAGCTTCAATTCCCTGTTTAATGGCATAACCCTTTCCTTTGTTTTGATCGTAAGAAATTAACCTAAGTTCAGAGATAGTTTTACTCAGTTCTTGTACAACCTCTAGGGTGTTATCGGTTGATCCGTCATTAGAGACAATGATTTCAAAATCAGGAAAAGTGTTGGTTAAATACTTAGCGGTTTCCAGTAATGGCTTTGAAATTCTATTCGCTTCGTTATAGGCGGGGATAATGACACTTAATTTCATGAGCTCATTCTTTTAGGTTGCTTTCTAAATTGATCCAAGCGGCTACCGATATGGGCATAGGCATGCGGACATCTTGCTGAACAGGATTTTTCTAGATAGAAATTGTCTAGAATGTCTTGACGTGTATAATCTTTGATGCGTTTGGCTGGAAAGCCAGCTCTAGGTTGGCATAAATGAACCAATCCGTTTTCATCTAAATGAAAATAGCGAGCGCCAGATCTACATTTCCATTCTACACTTTCTCCTTTTATCAAAGGAATTTGAAAAGAATCATGAAGGTAAGAAGGCAATCTGCCTTTCATTTTTCGAATTTCCATATAGGCGGTTTGCATGTCTTTATCCAAAACGATGGCGCTTCCACTTTCATCACGAATCAATGAACATTGAAAATCGAAACCATAATCTAATATAGTTTTCGCAACTTCTGTGATATCATTGGCATTGCCAGAACCTAGAACACCATTTATCCTCACTTTGAATTTTGCATACTGCTTTAATAACGCAAGTTTGGGTTCTAAACGCCTTAAACTTTTTTTGGTAATCTCGTTGTCTTCTAGGCCATCGCAGCTGATCTGAATGCCGAATAACCCAGCTTCGTTCAATTCTAGAATTGTATCCTTTTTCAGTAACCAGCCATTGCTGTTCATCATTGGTATCATGCCCTTATCAGCAATGTACTTTACCAATTCAGCTGCATGTGGATGCAATAGTGGTTCACCTCCGTTAAGAGTGACAAAAACAACTTTCAATCTTTTGAGTTCGTCTATCCTTTTTTTAAGAATCTTGAGGTCAACCGGTTTGGAAACTTTGTCGTATTCATAGCAGTAGCCACAAGAAAGATTACACCTTCTGGTGATTACAATTTGCGCCAATAAAGGTCTTGAAGGGTCGAATGCAGCTTTGGCCACATCTTTATAAGCTTTAAAGCTTTGCGAGTTAAATTTAGTTATCATGTTTCAATGGTTTTGCATTGAAACTCACAAAGCATGCCAAAGGTGATTTCGGAGCGCTAAAAAGTGTTAGGAGTTACGTTTGAACAAGGTGGAATATTTAATCCATCGTCCCCTCAGAAC
>JAOARK010000145.1 GCA_025210575.1 Schleiferiaceae bacterium | reverse complement strand
TTTCCAACCTACTGCCATATATGCATCTCCTATGGTTTTGATTTTCTCTAAATGATACTTATCGATGATCTTGTCGAAGGCAGTAAAACACTCATGCAGCTCAGACACCAACTCCTCTGGAGTCATGTTTTCTGCGTAATGAGTAAAGTTGACAAAGTCAGTGAACAAAATAGAAACTCCATCAATATTTCGTGCTTTAGATTCACCAAAATCTTTGAGTTCATTAGCAACCTCTTGAGGTAAAATATTCAACAATAGGCTATCTGTTTTTTGCTTCTCTAATTCCAGCTGCTTTTTACTCACCTCTATGGCTCGTGTCCGTTCTTCTACTTTCTTCTCTAGACTTTTATTGTATTCTTCAAGCTCTTGATTAGCTTTTTCAAGATCATCGTATAATCTAAAATTGATATCAACAGCTTTTACAAAACCTCCCATTACCTCAAAGAGTTCCAAATCCCCGGGCATTAAAGGAGGGTAAAAAGGTCGTGCCTCCTTTTCTCTTCCCGCAATTAGCCAACCTTCTATATCCTCGTTGTTCTTGATTGGTGTTCCTACTAAAAAAGGTAGCTGCAGTTCTTCACTCAATCTATCATGGTGCTCTTCTCTTGTACTTGCTTTATTCAATAAAACATGAGCATGCTCCATCGAATTCAACTCAACCAATGAAATTTCCAGCCTTTCTAGCAACGCTTTGGCTTCGCTTTCATACCCCAGGTTAAATCTCGATTTATAATGCTGGCCATCTTTCCATAGCACCACCACCTTATCCATCTTTAACTCTGTAAGAAGTAAGGCTAACGTAGACATATAGAATTCATCTAATTCTATTTGTGTCCCAATAATGTCATGAAGGCTTTTAAGGATTTCGTATCCAATTTTCTTTTGGTCAAGATCGCGTTTCAGAAAAATGATCTGAGAGTCGACCATAATGTTATAGCCGGCTACTTCATCCGATAGATTTTTATAATAATTAACTGCACGTTCGAGTTTATGAATCTCCTCTTTAAGCACATGCAGTTGATGTGGTTCTATTGTTGGTTTGTGTCTCAATTCACTTCATTTTTTTGGCTGAACAAACAAAAAACTCCTGTCCAATCAAACACCTGAAAATCTCCATTGATCTTGGCAAGTTCACCTGCCTCATAGATTCCTAAAATGGGAAACTTATTGTTTACTGCATTTTGAACATGGATGGCATCTTCGGTGTAATTCTGTGAGTAAGCATTTGCTCTACCTGCACAGTTTAAATATAACGCAAATAGTGGTTTCTTTCCTTCTCTTTCTATGTTCTGTGTAAAGAAGGTTACACTCTCTTCTATTAAATCCATTTCCTGCCCTCTTCTCATAAATTGGAATTCCGTCCCAACCTTAAGATCAGCTTCAGCCATGATCAGACTTTTATTCTTTGGATTTACCCCTACACACATTCTATTTACATACTCTGCATTTTTTCTATCCCATTTGTCACCGAGATTCTTACCCATGGTCACAAAGAATTTCATTTGCTCATAATCATTCTCAATTTGTGGGCCCATCATTTTTCCTACGAAATCCATAGCCGGAACACCATCGATTTCTAAAATAGCGGCACCTTCGCATTTGGTCACAGTATGATAAGCACTGGCCGGGGTGCATCCGTCTAGACGTAACACATCCATTTCTATGTTTCCAGTCAAAGCCAGGGCCATTGCCGAATTATGGGTCATTTCATTTTTAAACCACTGATGCGTTGGTTTAAACTTCATATCCCCCATTAAACGAGCCCCAACAATATCTGGCCAAGTCTTGATCTCCTCTATTGCCCCTTGCAATAAAGGTGTTCCAAAATTCATTTGAAATCGCCCTTTTTCTCGATTTACGGCATCGAACAAAAGCAACATTTTTGGAATGCCATTAAACTCTGTTTCGGCAATTTGTTTAAAAAGGCCTTTACCTGTTTCATATTCATTGAAGGCAATCCCCTTTTCTATAAAGAAATGACTCTCAATTTCATCTGAGCTCAACAGACCTACAACGCATTGATAACCGTCATAGCCAAAGTTGTTATTGGTAATCGTACCGTTGGCAAAACCACCGAGATAGTCACAGTCTCCAACAACATGTTTAACTCCGTTATAAAACAATTCTGCTTCATGTCTTGACGTGCAAAACAAGAAGCAGATGTTTATTTTACTTTCTGGTAATTCCAGTGATTGAATCGCCTCCTGGGCGGCAGTTACACCTGCATTAAAAGAATCCGAAAGCTCACTAAATCCTACTCCAAACTTTGTCATGCAATGTTAACTTTCCTATTCCATCACCTCAAACTCAGTTGTAACATTCAATGGAAGTTGAATGGTGTTTTTAATAGGTGATTTCTTATCCAATGTTTCTTTTGATTTTTGAAGCTTCGATGGGTCTACTCCATCTTTGCCTTTGATCTTTACTTTATAATGAAGATCTAAAGGGCCATTAGGTTTGCTTCTGTCCATCCCTAATACTCCATGGATATCGAAGTTAACGTCTACTTCAACTTCTATTTTCTCGAGTTCGGTATCAAAAAGAGCTGCATTTGTTGCTATACCAGCTGTAAGACAGCCACATAACGCACTTGCTAAATATTCCACGGGATTTGGATATTCATCAGCGCCACCTAAAACTGCGGGTTCGTCAACAACTAGTTTGAATTTGTTTCCGCCTTCGCGAATATTCTGTCCATTAGAAAGCAATTCATGCACTTCTACTTCTGCTTTTGTGCTTCCTAACCATTTAGATTTTGCCTTGAATTGAACGTTCGCCACTTTCGGGTCATTTTCAATCGCAGAAACTAAACTCTGAATGTTGTCGAGGTTTACCCCGTTTTTAATTGTCGCCATAATTTATTGTTTTGATTCATTAATGTGGTGAATTTATAAAAACCCCTTGTTAAACCAGTTTTCTTTTCTAAAATTTATACACTCATTAACGAGACCAATAAACTGATGTCTTTTAACCGACCAAAAATTCATTTCTATGTTTAAAGATTTTTCCCCAGTAGCGGCTTCAATAACAACTGCTATTCAGCAAGAGTTCAAATTTGATTACCGAACAGCAGAAGAATATTATCAGGCTTGTATTGATATACATTCTAAACAAGACATTGAAAAAGGCCGTAAATGGATTAAAGAGGCCCTCGAACAAGAGCTTTATGGCTATCTTCAAAAAGCAGCTGAATTGGAAAGCGTTTTATGTTTTCAATATCTGTATGCCGCATTTTCGATGAAAAAATATCCAGAAGAACTCACCAATTCTGATGAAAACACTAGGAATAGACAGCTAGAAATGGTTAGACGATGGGAAGCGCGAATTTTATATGTGGCTCGTCAAGAAATGGAACATTTAAATCTGGTACAAAACCTCCTTGTTTTTCTTCAAAGAGAGCCTTATCTGCAGCGTCCTAACTTTCCGGTAAGCAGTTCTGAAAACCCTTTAGGCTACCCAATAAATCTAATGCGATTTGATAAAAGGGCTGTGGAAACCTTCAGATTTTGGGAAAAGCCTGATGAGTTGAAACTTCCCTTTCCTGATGGAGGCATATCTAAAATTGACCCTTTTGATCAAGATAAAGTGACTATTGAAAGTTGGGATAGACTTCACTACTTGTGCGAGGAATGCTCAAAATCTGAAAAAGGAATGACCCATGTAGGTAATTCAGGTCAATTGACCATTGAAGAACTATATACGCGAATTGATGTTTTCTTTTATTTCTTATTAGAACAAGAAATACTTGAGTCTAAAGACATTAACATAAACCGAATAGTGGAAGAACATTTTGGTTTTAACATTTCGTTAGAGCCCATTGTAAAGGGCAAGTATTTTCAATATGTGCATGATGTTATCTCTCAAATTCTCGATGAAGGTGAAGGCGCTTGGGGTGTAGCTCCAGCGCTCGGAAGTCATTTCATGGTTTATCAAGATATCTTGAACGAATATGAAGAAGAACTCGGAAAAGACAGTTCCTTTGAACCAGGTTTGCCTGGAGTAGAAAACCCTACCTACAATCCAAATAACCCAGGTACTGTAGTTACAAATAAGATTGGTGCTTTCGCTATGGAGCTGTTTAATCAAGCCTATGGAATTTTGGATTACATGCTTTACGGATTCTTTAACAGCTATGCCATAGACTACACTACAGGAATCAGGCCTCCAGTTCCGAACTCCTTTTTCAGAACTTCTTTTTATCCTTTTATGACCATGGTTATAAGACCATTAGGCGAAATGGTGAGCCGCCTACCTGCATTTGAAGGGGAAAACTGCGTTGGTGGAAATGTTCCTAAAAACACGGCAGGCCCAAATTTCTATTACGATACATCGCGCACAGGTTGGCCAATAAAGTATAGAAAATTACATAAGTTAATGACCAACAAAAAACCGGTTGAAAAAGGAAACAAATTTCATACTGAAATCGGAAGTGATATGAAAGTGGCATTTAGTGAGTTATCCAAAAACACTGCTGAATTGAAGCAAATGATTGTCAGCGCAGGTTACGAAATGGCGAATTATCAACAACCTGATGCCAGGAGCTTTGGAACACGACTTGAATACCTTAAAGAGAATATCGATCGAATAAGTATTAATTTCAATGCTTATTGGGATGGAGAAATCATTGCTCCAATTCCTTCAGAAAATTTCCAAAACTTTTCTAACCAATACAACTAATACATTATGGGCTATATAGAATTACAATTTGAAGGATTTTGGCAGTGCAGATTGGCGACAGATCCAGATCCAAGCGATGAACAACGTGGTGTTAGTGGATTTACTTATGCTATTGCAGGTGAAAGTTTATTAGAACCCTCATTCTGGAGTCAGGAAAAAGACATCTTAGCTAAATATGGAAAAAAAGATCTCGACTATAGAGATGACCTTTCCAAAGATTATCAGGGTGAAGAAGTTAAGAATATTAGAGAAGCTTCACCTGATTACAAATTATACAATGAGAATGGAATTAGTCTAAAGGTAACAGAAGTTACCGTGAACGGAAACCCTGATCAGGAATTGACTGATTCTTTGAAAGGAGCATTGGTTCGTTTTGAAAATAGACCTGAATCCAATGGTCCATGGAAGGGACCAATTTTTGAAGGTCGAAATCAGATCACATCAGACGGTGATCCCGATCGGTTTACGTTAAATCCTTTTGTGTTAAGCATTTCTAAAGAGAATCGGGTTTTAAAGCCCTCTGAAATTGATGAAGAACTTAGAAAGGAGAATCCAAATCTGAGAATAAATGAAACCAAGATTCTAGAACGGTTTGACCCACTAGATGAAGCCGATCCTAATCAGCAGCTTTATGAAATAAGCCCAGATTTACCAAACTTTAATGAAATTGTTGAACGTAGATTACCAGTACAAAGATTTGCCATGTCTTATGAACTTCTTGATCAGGTAGGCATCGATCCAACAAAACTTCAAGAACATTTTACAAACAGAGCCAACTGGTTAAAATCTAAAATTGCCGAGGCCGAGGCCATGGACAAAAACAGTTTAGCGGAGGCTTATAAATCACGGCTTTTTGCGGTTAATTTTTTCACTCAAAGTACTGGGCCTACAGTTCTTGAAAACAGACTTTTAAGCAGAATACCATTAAGGCAATTGTATACACATAGCATTCGAGGTAAAAATGGAATTAACCCAAATCCCTATGTTGACCAACAAGCTTTTCAATACAATCAACCTAAAGGCGCCATTAAAGGCTATACGATAGACACCAATAGAGATTGGCAAATCGAATACTACCTTGGCGCTTATGATGGTGACCTGATGAGCGGCTGGAGTACAGGAGTATTAAAACTTCCATATACTGTGAATGAATAGATTTAGAAAGCTTACTAAAGTCTTTATTCTTGTTCTGATCTGTTTTGTTGCTGCACCATTAAAAGGACAGAAAGACAGTGCTAACACTAACAAAAAAGTAAAGGTTCTTCCGGTTCCAACACTAGGGTTTAGCCCAGAAACTGACTTTTATGTTGGCGCTGTGGCACTTTTCGCTTTGGATTTTTATCAAGATGGTATTACCAGAAAATCGAATGCTAAAGCTGAAATAACTTATACCTGGAATAAACAAATTATTCTTGAATTAGGTTGGGATTACTTTTTTGAACGTGAAGAATGGTTTACACAAGGTCGTCTGCATTTTTCAAAATACCCAGATCGCTATTACGGAATTGGTGCCAACACCCCAGAGAGTAATGAAACGTGGTTTGGCAGCAATCGTATTATTGGAGACATCTCGTTTTTGAAATCGCTTAAACCGAAGATGTTTCTCGGTCCAGAGGTAAGTTATTTGAGCTATCGAGATGTAAAACCAGAAGGAGATATTGTGTTTGAAGAATTGTATGACCGAAGCAATTTCGCCTTGTTTTTAGTCTATTTATGGGACAACCGGAATAACCTTTTGAATTCAACAAAGGGCAGTTACCTGAGAGCATCTTCAGGCTACAGCTGGAATGGAGAAGCAAACAACCCAACTGGTGAATTAGATGGACGACTTTATAAGACCTTTAAAGAAAAATATACCCTCGCCTTTAGGAGTTTTACACATGTAAACTTCGGCTCTCCAACTTTTTATAATCAAGCTATTCTCGGTGGAGATCGATTTGTGAGAGGTTTTTTGTATGGTAGATTTAGAGACGCAAACTTGTCTACGCTGCAATTAGAATCAAGAAACCACTTGTTCTGGCGAATTGGAATATCGCTTTTTGGTGGCTATTCTTTTTTGTTCGATGACATTAATGCAACGTATCCAGAACAATTCAAATACAATTTTGGTGGTGGGCTTAGAATATTAGTCGATAAAAAAGATAACATTAACTTGAGATTTGATTATGCTGTTGGGCAAGATGGGCAAACGGGCTTTTACGTGGCCTTTGGAGAATCATTCTAAAAAATACCTATGAAAAAAATTCTATCGCTCTTTTTCTTCATTTCCACTTTTGTTGTGGTTACTTTTTTGTTGTTTCAAGATGCAGAATCTTATATGATGACCAAGCTAGAAGAACCTGGAAGTCTAGGAATCTATTCAGCCTTGAGTTTTGTATTTCTACTTTCAGATATTCTTCTCCCGATTCCATCCAGTTTAATCATGATCTTAAACGGCAAATTGCTCGGTTTCATGGGCGGAACACTCCTATCTTTCATTGCGGGCCTCACCTCTTCTTCTATTGGTTATTTTTTAGGAAGAGCTAGTAAGAAGTACTTAGATCGTTTTTTCAAACCAAAAGAGATAGAAAGTGCGAATGCCTTTATGGATAAGTATGGAAAACTCTCCATTGCTCTTTCTAGAGCCATTCCAATATTAAGCGAGACCATAGCTGTAATGACTGGAACAACGAACATCACTTTCAAGACATTCTTCAGTTACTCAGTAATCGGTCATATTGTTGTGAGCATGGTCTATGCCTGGGTGGGCGCTTTTGCCTCAAGTTTAAATGGACATGTCATTACCGTAGTCGTAGTAATTGCAACTTTAATTTTATCAGTTGTATTCGGGAAAATAACGTCTAAAAAGCTAGAGAAAAAAACCGTTTAGCTTCTATGAACAATCGTACTTGTGGCCTGCGCTGTGCAGGTTACCTCTAAATCGTTTATGCAAACATGTGGAGGTTGATTAACAGCAAAAATTACCATTTCTGCAACATCATTTGCAAAGAGAGGCTCAAGATTTTCGTAAACCTTATCTGCAGCTTCCTCATCCCAATCAAAACGAACTTTGCTGAACTCAGTTTCAACTAAACCTGGCCTGATTTGAGTTACTTTAACTCCACTTTCAACCAAATCAATTCTCATTCCCTTACTTAGTGCATCTACAGCAAACTTTGTCGCACAATACACGTTTCCTCCTGGGTAAACTTCTTTCCCTGCTGTAGAGCCTATGTTGATTATATGACCTGATTTCTTTTTTTCCATGTTAGGAATGATCATTCTGCTCATATATAACAGTCCCTTCACATTCGTATCGATCATACTTTCCCATCGGTCAATATCTCCAGATTGAAGTGGGTCTTTACCAGAAGCCAACCCTGCGTTGTTAACCAGTACATCAATATTTTTCCACTCCTTAGGAATCCCTGAAACAGCTTGTTCTACCTCTGTTCTCAAACGTATATCAAAACACAGTGTCAGCACTTCAATATTGAGTTCTAGCAATTTCGTTTTTATGGATTGCAATCGATCCTCTCTCCTCCCGGTTAGAATCAGATTATAACCTTGTTCTGCCATTTTAAATGCAGTTGCCATTCCAATTCCTGAAGTGGCTCCTGTAATCAGTGCTATTTTACTCATATATTTCTCAAGATTTTATCATCTTTATGGTGATGATCGAAACCCCGAATTTATGAGAAAATACTACTTCCTCCTGTGTTTAGTCCTATCATCGCTTTACGCTAAAGCACAAAGAGTTTACGGTACAATTACAGATGCCAACACAAAAGAACCTCTCATTTTTGTGAATGTTGTCGGTCCCAATCGCACAGGCACTACCTCTTTAAGTGATGGCAGTTATTCTCTCGATATAGTTGAAGGGAAACATACACTCACTTTTAGTTACATGGGTTTCCAAAGTCAGTCAATTACAATAAATGTCACAAGCGGAAATGACGTAAATCTTGACATTCAGCTTGTTGAACAAAGCAGTACGCTTGAAACAGTCGTGCTCTCGGCTGGTAAATTTGAACAACGCGTTGAAGAAACCACTGTATCAATTGAGGTGATTAAGCCCACCTTAATTGACGAAAAAAACACAGTAAAACTTCAAGAAGCATTTCAACAAACACCGGGTGTAAATGTGGTGAATGACCAGGTTAACATTAGAAGTGGTAGTGGTTGGAGTATGGGTGCAGGTTCACGAGTATTGATGATGGTAGATGATATGCCTTTAATGAGCCCAGATGCCGGTCAAATTCAATGGAAATTATTGCCCAATGAGGCCATATATCAAATGGAGGTAATTAAAGGTGCCTCTTCAGCGCTTTATGGAACATCTGCATTAAATGGTTTAATCAACGTAAGAACTGCAATTCCAACCACCAAGCCTAGAACAGAAGTGAATGTTTTTGGAGGGTGGTATGACTCTCCTAGACGTAAAGAGATTAAATGGTGGGAGGGCTCTCAATGGAGAGCCGGGGCAACTGTTCTTCACGCTCAAAAATTCGAAAAATCTGACCTCGTATTGTCTGCTAATTGGTTGCATGACGAAGGATTTAGGTTTCAAGAAGTGGATAAGCGTGCAAGGGTGAATGCCAAAATGACTTTCTACCCTTCTAAGATAAAAGGCTTTTCATGGGGATTTAACACAAGTTTGCTTTACGCAGAAAGTGGAGATGCTATGATCTGGCATGATTATGATACCGCGGCATACATCACTCGAGACTTCGACATTACCCTTACCCATGGTTGGGATTATTTTATAGATCCATTTGTGACCTATAATCACAATCGTTCTAAGCACACTTTCCGTGGAAGGTATATGGGGCTCAATAACAACGCAAAAAGCAGAACTCAGAATTTTGAGAATTTCTCGAATTACTACTATGGGGAATATCAATTCCAGCATTTCTTTGAAAATAGCCTCACTTTTTCTGCAGGTGGATTAATGGCATTTGCTGACTCAGATTCTGAAGTATTTCAAGGAAGACATACAACAAGAAATATAGCGCTCTATGCTCAACTAGATAAAAAATGGAAAAGGCTCACAGCTTCATTAGGCCTCAGATATGAAGATTACCGAGTAGACAATATTGTCTTTAACAGACCCGTAATCAGAACAGGATTAACCTATCAGGCAGCGAGAGCCACATTTGTTCGTGCCTCTTACGGTGGTGGATACCGTTATCCAAGTATGGCAGAACTATTTACAAGCACCAATGCAGCTGGTATTGTTGTAGTGCCTAACCCTGAATTACAAGCTGAAAGCGGATGGAGCGCTGAATTAGGGGTAAAACAATTATTAAAGATCGGTGAAAATTGGAAAGGGATTTTTGATGTTGCAGGTTTTATAAACAGCTACGATAATATGACTGAGTTTACATTTTTCTCTTGGCCAGAAGGTTTAGGCTTTAAATCTGTAAACGTGGGCAAAACGCAAGTTACTGGAATTGAATTGACTTTGACTGGTAATGGTAAAATTGGTGACGTAGATCTTCGATTCTTAACAGGTTATGCATTTATGAATCCAATTATTCTTAACCCCGATGAGCCCTATGC
>JAOARK010000144.1 GCA_025210575.1 Schleiferiaceae bacterium | reverse complement strand
GGTTTAAATAACTCTCCAATCCCTGCTTGATCTTTTTTCTCGTCTTGTTCTATGCTATTTGAATTATTCGAAATTTCTCTTTGCGCAGAATCAGAATCCGTAAAGCGGCTCAATACATTAACCGCTTCTTCAGACTTTCCCTTCATCAATAGCCAACGTGGACTTCTAGGCACAAAGAACAATCCAAAGAAGTAAAGAACTGCAGGAACCGCTTCCAAACCTAGCATCCATCTACAGTTGTATTCCTTAAAACCCAAATTTACCACCCAAGAGGCATCACTTTTTCCCAATTGAAGAATCATATAATTGGTGAAAAATGCGAGTGAAATACCTATTACTATGTTTAATTGATTGAAAGAAACCAAACGACCTCTTAAGTCTTTTGGGGCGATCTCAGCAATGTACATAGGCGCAAGAATCAAAGATGCTCCTACACCAAGCCCTCCAATCATTCTAGCCACTACCAACCAAAAAATGAAGGTGCTAAAGCAGAACCCGTAGCAGAGATGGCATATAGAACTGCCGCCCATCTTAGAACGGTTCGTCTTCCATATTTATCTGATAAAGGACCCGCCACCATCATTGCCAATGAAGCGACTATAGTTAAGGACGAAACCGCCCATCCTAATTCTAAAGAGGTTAGATTGAACTCTTTAACAATAAACTTATTTACACCAGAAATAACTGATGCATCAAATCCCATCAATAATCCACCGAGAGCCACGATAAGGGCTACCATAAGTATAATAGGGTTAGTACTTTTTGCCATAGCTAATTTTCCTGTTTTTAGTTATTGAAGTGGGATGTATTGGAATTTTTGAATGATGATCTCATGGCGAATTGGAACAAATGGACCTTCAGGACCATTCACCAACCACAGGTTCATATGAGGACCTGTTGTATTTCCAGGTGCCGGAATAATGATTGGATCACTAATGTTTCCATTCTCAAATTTTCTTTTTGGAGGATTGTTTAAATCAAATGACCATGAAGCAGCGGGATCTCCAACTCCATAATCTGGTCCACTCCAACTCTCCCATGTAATTAAAGAGTCAGTCCATGTAAAAGCATGCGTGCTTGTACCAATCCAATTGTTATTGTTGGCTTCCGGTTTGTGTACGCGCTCTTCGTTATAAGGACCAAAGGCAATAGGTTGAACTCCATATTGAAGTGTATATTCTTCCTCAGGGTCACCCCATTTTGCAAATTCTATATCTACTTCGCTATTCGCAGCCTCTTGAAATGTATTGTAGTCCCAAGTGAACAAACCCAAAACGATGTTTCGATCTATGTTCACGGGGTCTCCTTGAGTTGTCCAGATATAGGTTCCGTAACCAGTAGTAAATGTATCTGCCAGAATTACTTCCGTACAATTCCAAACACCATTTCTTTCTGTAACTGATAGATGTAGATGTCCATTATCATCTATAAACACATCATTAGGATGATTGGTAAAATTATTTGGACCTGGGCCGTCAAAACCAGACTTTATTCGCCATTTCATCCCTGAAAATGTTAGAACGTCATCCGTTCTTTGATTAAAACTTGGGTCTCCTTGCTTACATGCCCAGAGTAAGCTTGAAGCTAGTAATACGATAATTAGTTTCTTCATGATCATTTGCATTTCATGTTTATCTATTTGCTTGGCTAGGAGGTAAAATGTACATCTCACCCCATAAAGTCGGATTTTCATGGAAACCTGCCGTTGATGGCTCATTCCATCTTTCTTGAATATCACGACCTTTTTCATTTCCGTGATCAACAGCGATTTCTAATCCGTATATCTCTCCAATTTCAAAAGGGTCTACATCTAATTCGCTTAAATCAAGTTTCGCCTCAAAGATGTACCCTTCATCTGTCTGGGTAACCGCCATTTTTGTCTTTTTGAGCTGACGTTCATCTTGCCAATCCCATGCATATAACTCTTTTCTTATTGCAATTCCAATATGTTGATCTGTACTGAGATAATTCCCTCTTTTCTGTGGTGCTTCAGGATCTGTTGAAAAAGCCAATTCAAAACAATCACCATCCCACACTTTTTGTCCTTCGTATTTATTTGTTAAAGGATTAGCATCTTTTACCTGAGCGGCTACACACAAATATTTGCCCATCACTGCCATATGAACTTTGTTATTACCAAAGGCCAATTCATCAGTATTCCAAATTGCATCACCTAACGCTCCATCTACATTAAATTCATCTTCATTTAAGGTCGTTAAATTCGCTCGGTTACGATAGCCTCCTGAATAGGGAACTATTTTGATTTCATCCATGAACACTTCACCATCAGCTTCAAGCTGAAAAATGATCTGTTTGATATTGCTGACATCACAGTCCTGCTCTTCCCAATTAAATTCAGATAAAGGTAAAACCACCCTCGACCATTCTGTTGTCACTTTTTCTGCCTTTAGAGCTCTTCCACTCATACCTAACCAAGCTCCTGCACCAGAGAAATCCTCTAGACCAATAGCCCAAGGCAACATTGCTCTCTCACCTTCTGCCATGCGCACCCAGAATTGAATAGCTCCATTATTCTGAATCTTTGAAAGATCTTTTCCTGTCCAGTTATCCCAGCCAAAACCAATTCCTAACCATGGACAACCCTCTTGCGTTTTGTTCCATTTAATATGCAAACCTAGATCCCCCTTATAAGCTGCTTCTCTAGTAGCATCTGCTGATATACATTTCTCGGCACTTGTAGCCCAGGCTTCTGAAGTAATGAACCCTGTGTAGATCTCACTTGACGTGTAAAAAGCTGTGTCATTCGGGTTGAATACAGGAATGTACAATTGGCTTTGCTTTACGGCAATACCGCAACCAATCATCGCTAGAATTACAGTGGCAATACCTAATATGTTGATTAACTTTCTCATGGTACCAACGGTCCGTTTTCTGTAAACACCAAATAATCTAAGAATCCTTCAAAGGGTTCTTTTACACCAATAGGTAAAACCAACATTTGAATAAGCTTATCTGGATTCTTCTGACCACCGCCACCAGAATTGGTTGTCACCAAATCAGCATATTTTGCAACATATTGCTCCCAATCCTGAGTTAGACCAGAGTTGATAACGTATTCATGCAGATCATCATCTCCAGGGTTGTAAACACCATCGTCATTGTCATCTTCCATGAACTGGAAAACATAAATGTCTTGAACTGCATTGGGTCCTTTTTTTGCAAATACATTGAAATAGACTATTTCATTGTTAGTACTTAAGGTAAAGTTGCTATCTGTGAATGAACTTTTAGGCATGCTAATGTTTCCTAAGTCATCAGAAAAACCAACATCTCCAGAAGTTTCATAAAACACACTTCCTTCTGGTCCTGTAATGTCGTTCACAGTATCAAAGCGCATATCTGCTCCACTTTGAACAAATACATTGAAACCATCATTTACACCATTTTCCCAATCTGTTACAATAAAACCATCAAGTACTCTGGTTTCATTTACGTTAATAAGATTGCTCAGGGTATCAATAAAAAGGGTGTCTACATCATCTATATATAAGTAAGCGAAACATGGTTCCTTTTTAAACATGGGCAATTTGGTAATCGTACCATCCCAAACTCCTCCATTCGCTGCATCTATTCTATTACTCAATCCTGTCAAAACTTTTTCAGCTCCGGATAGTTGACCAACAATATGAACTTCCCAAGTGACTTGCTTACTAAAAGTGGCGGTAAATTCTACTGTCTGATTTACACTAAAATCCACATTGTACATAGAGGCATCAAATGCTTCAAATACAGAAAAAGGTCCAAATCTGTCTACCAAGCTAGGCCCAAGTATATCTGTATTTCGCTCGCAGCTTACCGCGATTAGCGTCAGTATAAGTATGTTGATTACTTTCTTCATTTTTCTGCCCATTAAAATTTCATTGTAAAGAATATTGTCCACGTATCTAAACTGTAAGGCAATGTGCCTGTAGAAGGATTATCTACCGATTCAGGTGAGTATAAAGAATCGTCCCAGTTAAAAGTTTGCCACATAAAACGTAAATGTGTTTTTTCAGAGAAGGCATATTGAAGCCCTGCTCCAAGCAAGCTTTCGTTATAATCAATTACATAAGGATCGTAATTTATGATTTCAGAATAGCTATTTCTAGTGGCGATTAACTCATTTCCTTTAGTTGCCCATAGTCTATACTGTGCTATCAATTCAATCTCGCCTACTATTGTTGCAGTCAAATTGAAGTCGGTGAATTGAGTATTCAGATCAACCTCATCTTCAGGAATGTCGGTTACACCACGACTTGTATTTTGAATTCCAAAACGTCCAGACAACCACAGCTTGCGCTTTTGCCATCCTGCAATTTTATTAATGCGTAACTCTGCAAAAATGCTGGTTGTATTGTAATTGCGAAGTCCTGCAGTTCCTTCGCCCACAACATCACTTAAAAGCTCAGAGGAAACATTAGCAGCCCAACGCTCTTTTGTATCCAGATAATCCGCGGCAATTAAGAAACCTTTTCTGTTTGGGGTTGCTCTGCCGTAAGGTGTTGCATTATCGTAGCGAGGATCATACGCCATTAATCCCGGAGCAATTTGCACGTTGTATAGCGATGCATCGCGGTATAAATCTACCATTGAGATCTGACGCTATGATTGCGCATTACCATAGCGTTGATATGCTCTTGGGTTAGCTGCATAATTTATACGCATTGTTTGTGCACCAGCACTTCTAAAATTAGGACCTACATCTCGGTAACCTGCAGATAAGCTTACACCCACTTTAGACCACGCAGCCTTAACTGTAGCGTCATAGAAGTAATCTTCTAAAGTAGGGGCATCAGCATCATTCTGCCATTCTAATTGCGAACGTCCAGTTTCCACTGCAGCACTTAAAGTAGTTCTGTTT
>JAOARK010000143.1 GCA_025210575.1 Schleiferiaceae bacterium | reverse complement strand
TGTTTGGAGTGAGCGCATTCCGAAATCATTAAAAGAAGATTCGCGTAAAGCTAAGTTTTACAACCAGTTTTTACATAAATGCGATGTGTTGCAGTGCACCTGGTTCTCTACTTTAAACCTTTTGAAAGAACAGGGATTTACAAACACAGAAATGTTACGTTGGGGAATGGTCGAAGAAAAATTCGCTGACTTGACTGATTACAGCCCTAATCAATTCACACAGAATTTTGTTTCACAACTTCCCTCAGACGATTATAAATTCTTCTTTCCAAAATCTGTTAGTGGTGGTAATAGACACGATCTTATTATTGATGCTTGTGTTGCACTGAAAGAAAAAGGCATAGAAAACTACAAGGTGTATTTCTGGTTAGGCAATTTCAATCTAGAAGAGAAAATAGAGGACTATCGTAAAAAAATTGAAGCAAACGGGTTAACAAACAATATTGAATTTGTGCGTCACGAATTCGTTAATCATAAAGACGTACAGCATATCTGGCGACAAATGGACTGCGGATTGCAAATCTTGGATGCTGACCAACTTTCTACCTCTTTTCAAGAACCTCAATTGTACCAAAAAGAGATCATTGCTTCAAACATTCCTTCATATCAATTGTTTCAACAGCATTTTGAAGTAAAGCTTGATTTAATTCTAAATAACAGTGGTGAGTTGGCCAAAAGAATGGAAGGGCTAATCACTGGAAAATATTCAACCAACGAAGTGGAGAAAGCTAAAAGAAGAAATGTGCTTTTAGAGCACTATCGCTTCAATTCGAATATGGTCAAGATTTTAGACTTCTTTACTGACTTTCAACGAAGTTAAACCAGCTCTGGAATAAAACTACTCGGGATATTTACTATAGTCGCTTCTAAACGAGACGATACCTCAAGCCCATCGGTTTCAGCATCTTTAAACATGGGCAGCTTATTCAACAAATTCCAAATAGGGCGACACATCACTCCATTTTCATTTGCATAAGTCAGGAAATCATTGCGCTCTTCAAAAGTGGCAAAACGGATAGTATTTAACCAATAATTTGCTGTAGTACCACTTTGCTCTGTAATGAATTGCATTCGACTTCCATTAAAGTATTCTTGATACAACCCCGCTAATTTTCTTTTTGCTTTTAGGATGTTGTCCAAATTCATTAATTGGCCATACAAAAGCGAAGCATTTAAGCCTGCCATGCGGTAATTGTATCCTATTTCATCATGGTAAAATTCAAATGCATGTGGTTTTTTGGCTGTGGTACTCACATGCTTTAACCATTTTGCCAAATCCTCATTCTGGGTAAGAATCATTCCCCCCATTCCGGCCGTCACCGTTTTATTACCATTAAAACTTAAACAAGCCAACTCTCCGAAAGTTCCTGTATGCTTGTCGCCCACAAAACTTCCGATAGATTCTGCTGCATCCTCCACTAAAACCACATTGTGTTGTTTGCACAATTCGGATATAGCTTCAATTTCCATTGGGAAACCAAAAGTATGCATCGGCACACAGGCCTTAATTCTTTTACCTGATTTCTTGTTGTAGCAAGCACCGTTCTTCTGTTCGGTATTATTCTCTAAAAATACTTGTAACGCCTTCGCTGAAAGACCCATTGTGGTTTCATCCACATCTAAAAAAACAGGTTGTGCACCTGTGTAGTTGATGGCATTCCCTGTAGCCACAAAAGTTAGAGCTTGAGTAATCACCTCGTCTTCTCTTTCTACTCCCGCAGCCAATAATGCTAAATGCAAACCTACCGTACCATTCGTTACAGCAACCGCAAACTTAGAACCTGTAATCTCACAAACCTTGTCTTCAACTTTTTGAACATACTGACTTACGGATGACACAAATGTGCTATCCAAACAATCCATCACATACTTCTTTTCTTCACCTGCAAAAACAGGCGCATGAAGCGGAATGAATTCTTGTGTATTGAACGTCTCGCGGATAAAAGCGAGAATATCAGTCGATGTTCTTGAATTTTTGGTCATCAGGGTTGGTTATAACACCAGACTTAATGGCGTGATTAATGATTTTAATTTCTTCGGGAACGGTCTTAGTAATCTCAAAACCTAAAGTGTCTTTGATCTTAGCAAATGAAACGCGGTAATCTCTTGGATCTTCGTCCTTCTTAACATAACTCACCTTGCCTTCAGGGATTACTTTTAGAATCTCTTCAACGATCATTCCTTTTTGGTAGTTCTCTTTGGTGTCACCCACATTAAAAACTTCAAAGGCTACTTTATCTTCCGATGCTTCAATTACAGCTAAAACAGATCTTGATAAATCTCTTACGTGACAATAAGGTCTCCAGAATTGTTCTCCAAAAACAACCAATTCTCTTCCTAAAGCCAATTCTTTGGTAAATTCGTTTACCGTCAAATCAAAACGCAATCTTGAAGACAATCCGTAAACCGTAGAGAATCTTAAACAAGTAGGTACGGCAACATTCGTATTAGGTTGACCTAATAGGTACTTTTCAATTTCAACCTTTGTTTCTGCATAAAGCGATACAGGTGCCAATTCTGAATTCTCATCCACATAAGAATCAGGATCGGTCATCTTACCATAGTTACTGCAAGTAGAAGCAAAAACAAACTTCTTCACGCCCATTTCATTGGCGAGAGAATACATCTGCTTAGTTCCATCAATGTTAATTGAGCGTGTCAATTCTGGATTCACCGCACAAGCTGGGTCTCCCACAATTGCCGCCAAATGTGCAACAGCATCAACATCAGTTAAAGCTCTTCTCACTTCATC
>JAOARK010000142.1 GCA_025210575.1 Schleiferiaceae bacterium | reverse complement strand
TTGCTACATCAAACTTTGGATAAGGAATATCAATATCTCTCAACAAGCTTGAGAAACGTCCTCTATCTTCTGCTAAGTCTAGTGCATCGTAACTAGTTCCCATAATTTGGATGCCGTAACGCTCTAATTTCTCGGCTAATTTCAAAGCTGTTTGACCACCTAATTGAACGATAACCCCCTTAGGCTTTTCGTGAAGGATAATGTCATAGATGTGCTCCCAAAATACGGGCTCGAAGTATAATTTATCAGATGTATCAAAATCTGTAGACACCGTTTCTGGGTTACAATTGATCATGATAGTTTCGTAACCACACTCTCTCGCTGCAAGCACCCCGTGTACACAGCTGTAGTCAAACTCAATACCTTGACCAATACGGTTAGGTCCTGAACCTAGAACTACAATCTTTTCTCTATCCGTTACTTCACTTTCGTTTTCAGAATACGCCTCAATTCCCGGCTTATCCATTTCATTTTCGAAAGTAGAATAGTAATATGGCGTTTGCGCTGGGAATTCCGCAGCACATGTATCAACCAATTTCCATACACGCTTAATGCCCATTTCTGTTCGCTTAGCGTGAACCTCGCTTTCTAGACAGTGCATCATGTGTGCAATTTGACGATCTGCAAAACCTTTTGTTTTTGCCTCAATCATCAATGGTCTTGGAATACTTTCCAAGTTATGTTTTTCTATCTCCCCTTGAATCTTAGCTAACTCTTCAATCTGTTTCAAGAACCAAAGGTCGATACCTGTAATCTCATGAATTTTGCGAAGCGTGATACCCATTTGGATAGCATCGTAGATCACAAACACACGGTCTGAGCTTGCATACTCCAACTTGTGTAAGATAGTATCTTGATCAGTCTCACCTTTACCATCGGCTCCCAGACCGTTACGTTTAATTTCAAGAGATTGCGTTGCTTTGTGCAATGCTTCTTGGAAAGAACGCCCAATTCCCATTACCTCACCTACAGACTTCATTTGAAGACCTAGACGTGTGTCTGCTCCTTCGAATTTTTCAAAGTTCCAACGTGGGATCTTTACGATTACGTAGTCCAAGGTTGGCTCGAAATAAGCCGTAGTTGTCTTCGTAATTTGGTTCATCAACTCATCCAACGTATAACCTATCGCCATCTTGGCTGCAATCTTTGCAATTGGATAACCTGTCGCTTTACTTGCCAAAGCTGATGAACGAGATACACGTGGATTGATCTCAATGGCTACGATATCTTCATTCTCATCTGGACTCACCGCAAACTGAACATTACAACCTCCAGCAAATGTTCCGATGCTGCGCATCATCTTGATGGCCATATCACGCATCTTTTGATACGTAGAATCACTCAAAGTCATTGCCGGACAAACTGTAATCGAGTCTCCTGTATGGATACCCATTGGATCCATATTTTCAATAGAGGCAATAATGATTACGTTATCGTTTTCATCTCTCAATAACTCTAACTCGTATTCTTTCCAACCTAAAAGGGCCTTATCAATCAGCACCTGGTGAATTGGCGATGCTTGTAAACCACGAGTAAGTGATTTATCAAAATCTTCTTCTTTAAATACAAATGCACCTCCTGTTCCACCTAAGGTAAAACTTGGACGAATTACCAATGGAAAGCCAAATTCTTGTGCAACTGCTTTTCCTTCCAAGAAAGACTCAGCAATTTTTGCAGGAGCTACAGGAATATCGATTTCTTTCATCAAGCCTTTAAACTGGTCACGATCCTCCGTAATGTTGATAGCATCGATATCCACTCCAATAATGTCAACGTTGTTATCTTCCCAAACGCCAGCTTTATCAGCTTCAATACATAGGTTCAATGCAGTTTGTCCTCCCATTGTTGGTAGAACTGCATCAATATTTCTTTCTTTTAATATCTTTTCAATCGACTCTACCTCTAACGGAAGTAAATAGATATGATCTGCAACAACCTCATCGGTCATAATGGTTGCAGGGTTAGAGTTGATCAACGTTACCTCAATACCTTCTTCTCTTAAAGAGCGAGAGGCTTGAGAACCTGAATAATCGAATTCACAAGCTTGACCAATAACAATCGGTCCGCTACCGATAATTAAAACTGATTTTATGGAATTATTCTTGGGCATATTTATGAACGTATTTTTTAAAAAAAACGAATTTATGTATTTGTAATGAGTGCTTTACCTTTTCAGTGGTTTTGACCTAAAAAAAAGGTGTTACCAACGGCAACACCTTTTCTATATTAGTTCAATTGAAAGATCATCTTAACCTTTGTGGTTAGCTTCATCAGAAACAGTAAGTTTCTTTCTTCCTTTAGCTCTACGAGCGTTAATTACTTTAATTCCACCTACAGATGCCATACGTGTACGGAAACCGTGCTTGTTGGTTCTTTTCTTTCTTGATGGTTGAAATGTACGTTTCATTATATAATATCTTTAATCGTGTCTTTTCCTATTCGTAAATCGGGCTGCAAATATAAAATCATTTTCACTTTGAACAAGCCTTGGTTTAAAAAATATTTTACCCTATAATTTTGATTCTCCATTTTGATATTCAAGCGCTTACACTTTACTCATTGACAATTTCTCTTCCGTTTGTTTTTGCTATTCTTGGCAACCGTATTAATTACCTCCGCATATATTTAACATGTTTATACACATGAAACACATTTTCACTCTCTTTTGTTTTGTTTTCACATTTCAATTGCTCAGCCAAACCTGGACAGAGCAACAAATATTAAGAGCACAAAATGACACCATTACAGAAATGGGCGTTGATCTTAAAGCACATGATCGGAAACTACTCTCCATCGCTGATGGAAAGGTGGTATATCACTTCTTGAACTTCAACAATCAATGGGTAAAAAAACAGATAATAAATATTGAATCCGCTCACGGCTCTAAACCAAATTCAGTGGCACTCTATAAAAATGTGGCGGTTATAGGTTGTATAGATGATAACACGGATGCTGACAGCCTTAACCCTGTAACATCTGCGGGTTCTGCGTACATCTATCTTTTTAAGAACGACCGCTGGGAGTATCACCAAAAAATTGTGAGTTCTAATCGCGGGAATGGTCATTATTTTGGATCTGAAATATCAATACACGAATCGACCATTGCTGTGGGCGAACACAGAAGGAAAGCTGCAGGAGGCATTCCTGAAGGTGCAGTGCATCTTTATAAACAAGACGGAAATGGTTATTGGAGTTTTTCCCAAAAAATAACCCCGCCTCTTAATCCGGAAGAAAGAGGGTTTGGACTTGAAGTGGAATTGAAAGACACTTTGCTATTTGTTGGAGCACCACTTGAGCAAGATGGTGGTGCTGTTTACTTCTACACTTTCAATAATGGCAACTGGAATTTAAAACAGATTATTTACGACAATTCGCTCAGTGGGCACGAAAATTATGCTTTAAGCATTTCTCATCAGCAAGACTTTTTGGTAGTTGGTGCGCCAAAACACGATAATCCTGCTGGAGGAAATTCCACGCATTTAAGCGGAGCCGTTTATCTCTACAGGTTTGAGAATAGCACATGGGTCTTTAAACAAAAACTAACTGCAAGTGATATGTCTGAAGGCGCCTACTTTGGGTTCAGCCACACCATAAAAGACAACGCCATTGCCATTGGCTCGCACCTAAACCATACGGGGCAAAACAACTCAGATTCTATTTACCGTTCTGGTGGCGCATATATTTTCACTTATAACAACGGCACATGGAGTGAAACACAAAAACTGATTCCTTCTACCAGAGGAGAGCAAAATTATTTTGGCTTCGGAGTTACTCATTTAGACAATCAATTCATTGTTTGTGCTCCAGCCGAAAAGAGCTCCCTTCCTCAAACAGATCCAGCTTACTACCACGGATCAATTTACGTTTTTGAAAGACCTTCTGATATCGGTTTAAAAGAAAATTTAAAAAACAACCTTATTGTATATCCTAATCCATCCACGGGAATATTTAATATCCCTGAATCTAATCAGAGCAGCCATCTTGAGATATACAATGCGCAAGGTCAAAAATTCTCGCAGCTTATTCACAACAATAGAATTGACCTTTCAAAATTCCCTAAGGGTCTCTATGTATTGATTTTGGACCCAAACAAAACAAGAAAATCAGCAAAGATTATTCTTGAATAAGTCTTTATAGAATAGGTTTTATATTCGGCCTCAGCAAATTTTGATTTATGCAGCTAGAGGGTAAAACCATTTGGATTACGGGAGCATCATCTGGAATAGGTGAAGCCATTGCTAAGGAACTATCTACAAAAAAAGTAACCTTAATGCTTTCTGCTCGAAGAGAAAAGGAATTGCAAAGAGTTGTTCAAGAGTGTTCTAGTACAGCTACTATAATGACATACCCTCTTGATTTGGAGCAAAATCAAAATGCAGAGCAATGGGCGTCTGATGTGATCAAATACATGGAAGGCGTAGACATATTGATCAACAATGGTGGTGTTGGCCATATGGGTAATGTCACTGAAATGCAAGCCGATGTAGAACGCAAAGTGATGGAAGTCAACTTTTGGGGACAAGCGATGCTAACCAAAGCCATCCTTCCGCATATGATTGAAAAAAACAACGGTTATATAATTACCACCGGAAGTATTCTCGGCAAATTTGGTTCACCCGGATTAGCTGCATACGCAGCAAGTAAACATGCCTTATATGGCTATTTTGAAAGTTTACGTGAAGAACTTAGAGATACCAAGATCAATATCATGATGCTTACACCAGGCTTCATCAATACCAATGTTACGCTAAGCAGCTACACCGCAGACGGAAAGATCCTCAACAAAAATTCGGTTGCTCAAGAAAAGGGCATGAGCCCATCAGATTTAGCTAGAAAATTGATCACAGCCATTGAAAAAGATAAAAAGAACCTCACCGTGGGTAACTGGGAGGTCTTTTCCATTCCCTTCAAGAACAATGCACCAAACTTGTTCTACAACACCATGAATTTCCTAACGCAAAGAGCGCGAAAGAAAAAGTCGTAAACAAAATCTAACCTATCTTTAACAAAGGGACTTACATAAATCATATATAGCGTAACAATCTTGGTTACCTTTGCTTTTCAATATTATGCAGATGACAGATATAAATTCAATCATAAATCCAAAACACACTTCTCCTGAAGCGGTTAAAGCTTTACGCGATAAGTTTGACAATGCTGTCCCCTACAGACATGTGGTGATTGAAGATTTCTTTAATGAAGAGATTGCAAATAAGCTATACGAAAATTTTCCAGATATAGACTCTTTGAACGTTAAGCGCAAAAGCTTGAACGAAGACAAAAGTGAAGACTATCATTTTGACCGTTGGGACCCTGTTTTTACAGATGTTCGCAACGTGATTAAAAGTGATGAGTGGTACAAGATCATGGAACAGCTTACAGGGGTTAAAGGTCTACGCACCACTACAGACGCTTTAGGAAGCGGAGTTCATCAAGGAAAGAACGGAAGTTACGTTGATGTACACGTAGATGTAAACATGAACCCACAAGCCAATTTGTGGAGACGCATTAACCTCTTGGTATACTTAAATAAAAACTGGCAACCTGATTATGGTGGCGACCTTGAAGTTTGGGATAAAGAGATGAAAAAGTGTTACGACAAAGTCTCACCTACTTTTAATCGTGCGCTTATTTTTTACACCGATGACAATAGCCCTCATGGCTATTCTAAAATCAATGTTCCAGAAGGTGAATCTCGTAAATCATTCTATACCTATTACTACACCCCCTTAGGTGAAGGATTTAAGTATAGGGATTCAAAATTTGTGAGTAGACCTGACGATTCTAGAGCAAGAAAGTTAGCCACTACTACAAAAGAGGCATTGAAGATTAGGGGAAAGCAATTTTTAAAAGCCCTTGGAATCCGAAGTTTAGACTTTCAAGACAAAAACAAATAATAAGAAGCCCCATAAGGGGCTTTTTTATTTCTATGTTTTAACCATATTGCTTGCCTATGGAATTCCCTGTTCACATCGGTATTGGCAACTACTTTATACAAGCACATCTGTTATTTGAACTATTGGGCTACTTCATAGGATTCAGATATTATCTCTTTTTTCGGAAAGGCTACACGAATGTCATAAGCAGCGAAAATCGTGTTTGGATACTCATCGGAGCTGCATTTGGAGCCTTTTTCTTTTCAAGGTTATTAGGAGGACTAGAAAACCCTAGTTTAATTAGAGAAAGTAAAAATGTGCTGATCTATTTCTATCAGAATAAAACAATAGTTGGAGGCCTTCTTGGAGGCTTGTTAGGTGTTGAACTCATTAAAAAGGTGATTGGCGAGAAACATTCTTCAGGAGATTTATTTGTGTTTCCCTTAATTCTTGCGATGATCATAGG
>JAOARK010000141.1 GCA_025210575.1 Schleiferiaceae bacterium | reverse complement strand
TTGTCTTCGGGATATCTTTTGATTGTGATTATATAAGAATTATTGCTAAAAGCCCAATCAACACTTGCCGAAGTGATGTTCGCAATGTCAAAAACATGCAATACTTTCTGGTGTCCTACGATAAAATCCCTAGAGACCTCCAAATTTGACCCTGCTGTAAATACCTCTACCTTAACCAACTACGAGTATACATTTTCTATTAATAACATTAAATACCTAGGTCACTCGGGGAATACCAAAATAAATTAAAATAAACATCTAATTTTGTTTAACTCTGCAAAGATTTCCAATAAGCTTACTAACAGTTGGTGTATGTACTCAGATGATGAAATAAAAAATCAGATAAAAAAACTAAATGAGGAGTGGGCTACCATCAATTCTCCTGAAAGGGAAAAGATTAGAATTCTATACGTTGATGACGAACCTGCAAACTTGCGTTCATTTAAATCAGTACTAAGAAGAGAATACACAATCTTCTTAGCAGAAAGCGCTGATGAAGGTCGGAAAATAGTTGAGACCGAAAACCTCCACATTATAGTAACCGACCAAATTATGCCCAAAATGACGGGTATCGAATTCTTAGAGTCAATTAAGGAAGAGTATCCAGACCCAATGCGCATATTACTCACTGGTTATTCTGATATTAATGCGGTGATAAATGCCATTAATAAAGGCGGAGTATATAGATACATGAACAAACCTTGGAATGAAGACGAAATGAGGCAAATTATTGAAAGCTCTTACGAAGTGTTCTATCTAAGAGAAAAAACAAAAAAGTTAACCGCTGATTTAGTAAAAACCAATAGACAGCTCGAGTTTTTATTCAGACAAAAATTATTAGACGTATAAAAAAAGCCCCTTAAATGAGGGGGCTTTTTTTATTATTAATTGCTCATCCAAGCTTTTTTCATTGCCTGTTCTTCAGGAGACGGACTTTCTTTCTTTTCTAAGACATCAAGTTCTTTTTCATCGTGATATTGCACGTTTCCATTTAACTTCATCTTTTTCTCTTTCTCACCTGATTTTCTTTTGACAACCACTTCTACCGGGTCGCCAATCTTCGCTTCTTGAATAAAAGTATCAAATACTTGCTGATAGTTATCTGCATTCATTTTCACTCCATTCCAAGACACAATCACATCTCTTCTATTCAACCCTAAACTTCTTACAAAAGCATCATTTCTACGGTAACCAGAAACTGCTACCAAATCACCTTTTAGCCCTAGAACAATACCGCCATCAGAAACCGACCTTGTTGTTTTCTCTGCCTGATACAAATACCCTACATGGTCTAATAACTCTCTATAAGGTAAAGGCTCTGCTCCTTCCACATATCTTGCAAAAAACTCACGTACGTTTTCATTTTCTGTTTGCGCCTCAATAATGTCAAACAACTCATCATCCACAAAAAACGTGTCCTTTCCATAAACCGTACTCAATTCCATCAACAAGTTTGGAAGTCCATAAGCACCTTCGCTATCTATTCTTAATTGAAGATCTAAACACATTCCGATCAGCGCACCTTTTTCGTACACATTTAAGTACTGATCTTCAAAATAGCTCAATGCAAACTCACTTGAAACTGTGAATGGAATGTGTTGGTTAAATGAGCGGTCTCCACTCATCTTTTCAAACATGTTATCCATAAATTGCTCCTCCGTTAGAATACCGGCTCTAGCTTGCGAAATATTTGCGTTGTATTCCGTAACACCTTCATACAACCAAAGATGTTTAGACATTTGCGGATTCATAAAATCATAATCAGCTATATGCTCAGAATGGATATTTAAGGGTGTTACAATATGAAAGAACTCATGAGACACAATATCCCTTAGTAATTGACTCATACTTTCATCAGCCATCATCTTCAAGTATTGATCTGATATATCCGGAACGTTCACCACTGTTGAAGTATGATGCTCCAATGCACCAACGCCCATCATACTTTGTTTTAAATCCATACCATAAACCAAAACCGTATATTTTTCTGCGGGCAGATCACCACCTAAATATTCTGCTGCCGCATGAAATACAGGCTCTATACCTTCCATTATTTCATCAGCCTTTAGGTTTCCTTCCGGAGAGTGAACTCCGATAGATATTACAGTCCCCACAACATTTACGCTGGCTGTGTCAGGTTTTGCATAGAGCACTGGACAATCATGTAATTCAAAGTAATCTTTGGCAAGAAAAACATCCACTCCTTCTTGAGAATATTCAGATTTTTCGAGAGAGGTAGAACCGAATTGACCTTCTGGTTTCTTTACAGAATACTCGTAACGGTAATCTTTCATTCCTTCGAAATACCCAACAAAACTAAAAGTGTTCAGAATATTAACTGTTTCATCAAAATTGGTCCCTGCCGGTGCAAAAATCCCTTTTCCTTTCGAATCGTAAGTATCGTCTGCCCAGTACACAACTTTGTAGAGTTTATTTGCGTCTTTAATCTTCCATTGATTTGTATTCAACTGCTCTACTTCAAGAGTATCTCCTCTTCCTCCAATAGCCACTAGATTATTCACAAACCTTCCAAAATCATACACCTTGTAGGTTCCCGGCACCATCCTTGGCATGTTGTATATGAGTTCTTTTTGAGAAGTCAATGGAGCTACAATTTCTACCTTCACCTGATCATCAACTTGATTGACAAGGTCAACATATACTTGACATTTACCATCGTCTTGAACCGGGTTAAAT
>JAOARK010000140.1 GCA_025210575.1 Schleiferiaceae bacterium | reverse complement strand
TGATGGCGTAAAGAATGTGATTGCTTTAACCGAAATGAAGAGCACCTCACTCAGCGAAGTGAAATTGCCAGATAACCCTTTGATTGTTGTTTTAGAAACGGTAGAGAAGCCAGGAAACTTAGGAGCTGTATTACGTAGCGCTGATGGTGCTGGTGTAGATTTGGTACTGGTATGTGATCAGCAGCTGGATATTTTCAATGCGAATGTTATCCGTAACAGCTTAGGAGGTTTTTTTAATGTTCCCATGGTTAGCTGTACATCTGAACATGCTATAGAATTTCTGAATGAAAATGGAATACAAGTTTTAGCGACTTACCTTGAAGCATCGGTTCCGTATTATTCTCAGGATATGAAAAAGCCTACAGCATTGATAATGGGTTCTGAGGCTTTTGGTATTTCTGAAACGTGGATAAAGGCATCAGATCAAAACATTGTCATACCGATGGAAGGTGTGATCGATTCGCTTAATGTGAGCAATGCTGCTAGCATAGTTATGTTTGAAGCGAAGAGACAAAGAAGTAAATAGATATGAAATAAAAAATCCCGCATTAGCGGGATTTTACTATTCACTATAGACGAATGCCTTTTATAATTGCTAGTATCTGTAGTACTCAGGCTTGTATGGTCCTTCAACCGTTACACCAATGTACTCAGCTTGATCTTCAGAAAGCACCTCTAGTTCTGCTCCTACTTTAGCTAAGTGAAGTTTCGCTACTTTTTCGTCTAGGTGCTTAGGCAACATGTAAACTTTGTTCTCGTACGCTGCACTATTATTCCAAAGCTCTAGCTGTGCTAAAGTTTGATTTGTAAATGAGTTACTCATTACAAAACTTGGGTGACCTGTTGCACAACCTAAGTTTACTAATCTACCTTCAGCTAAAACAATGATATCGTTTCCGTTTATTGTATACTTATCAACCTGAGGTTTGATTTCTACTTTCGTAGAGCCATGGTTATCATTCAACCAAGCCATGTCAATTTCATTATCGAAGTGACCGATGTTACAAACTACTGTCTTGTCATTCATTGCTTCAAAATGACGACCAACAATAATGTCTTTGTTTCCTGTGGTAGTAATTACAATATCAGCTCTCTTAACAGCGTTGTCCATTCTTTGAACTTCGTAGCCGTCCATAGCAGCTTGTAATGCACAAATAGGATCAATTTCAGTTACAATTACACGACATCCAGCTCCTCTTAATGATGCAGCAGTTCCTTTTCCTACATCACCGTAACCAGCAACAACAGCAACTTTACCCGCCATCATCAAGTCAGTTGCTCTACGAATAGCATCAACTGCAGATTCTTTACAACCGTATTTGTTGTCGAATTTTGATTTTGTCACAGAATCGTTCACGTTGATAGCCGGCATAGGTAATGTACCATTTGCCATTCTTTCGTACAATCTGTGTACTCCTGTAGTTGTTTCCTCAGAAAGACCTTTGATGTCTGCAACCAATTCAGGGTATTTGTCTAATACCATGTTTGTTAAATCACCACCATCATCCAAGATCATGTTTAACGGCTTTCTGTCTTCACCAAAGAATAAGGTTTGTTCAATACACCAGTCAAACTCTTCTTCGTTCATGCCTTTCCAAGCGTAAACAGGAACACCAGCTTCTGCAATTGCTGCAGCTGCGTGATCTTGTGTTGAGAAGATGTTACAAGAAGACCATGTAACTTCAGCTCCTAAATGAACTAAGGTTTCAATTAAAACGGCAGTTTGAATGGTCATGTGAAGACAACCTGCAATTCGCGCACCCGCTAAAGGTTTAGAATCACCGTACTCTTCTCTTAATGACATCAATCCAGGCATTTCAGCTTCTGCCAATTCTATTTCTAATCTACCGTAATTAGCAAGGTTTATATCCTTTACTTTGTAAGGTACATACTGAGTTTTTGTTTCGCTCATTATATTTTGAAGTTATTGAATTTCAGTTAAAACGGCCGCAAAGATAAAAATTCACGCCATTCACGAATATGAAAGACGCAGAGAACTACTTAAACTTATACTGTCCTGAAAAAGGAGTTGAAATTGCCCTGTTTCCTGTTGAAAAAGCAGGTTTACTGAATGACTCTTTTCTGCCTCCAAAAGACAAAGAACGGTTTGATTTGATCAACCATCCTCAAAAAAAGGCTGAGTTTCTGTCTTCGCGTTTTGCATTAAATGCCTTGGTTCCTAATTACAAACTGAACTATGATGGAAGAAGACCAGATCTTGCTTCTGGAGAACATGTAAGCTTAACGCATTGTACACAATATGGAGGCGCAATGTATGGTCACGATAAAAGGGTAGGTTTAGATGTTGAATTGCACAGGCCTGAACTGACCAAGATTGCTAGAAAATTTGTTCGTATAGATGAGAAGAGATATATAATTCCCGGAGAAGAATTATTCTTTTACCAAGTGCTTTGGAGTGGTAAAGAAGCACTGTTTAAGCTCTGGAAAAAAGGGAATGTCTATTTCAAGGAAGATTTAAAAATTGAACCTTTTGATGTTGTTGAAGATGGCATTACACATGCACAAATATTTAAGGATGAAATCATTAAATGTAAAATTCATTTTAGTGTTTTAGATGGTGCATATTTGGTATATGCGATAGAAGAATAGTAGGGTAGATTGTTTATGTTTGTTGGCTCGCAAGAAGACTTAACCAAAATGTCCAAATCGGTTTCAGAATTGTTTTTAGATGTTAAAATGAGCGGCTCAAAAGAGTTAGCTGTTTTAATTGATCCTGATACTCCTGACAAGGATGCTTTGGCAAAAGTGGCAGATTCAGTAGAATCTGCGGGTGTAAAAATTATTCTCTTTGGTGGGAGCTTGTTGACCCAATTTGAATTGGACGAAAAAATTGATTTTCTAAAAGATCGAACTTCGGCCAAAGTAATAACCTATCCGAGCAGTGCTCAACAAATTAGTGCGAAAGCAGATGCCATTTTATTTCTTTCTCTTATTTCCGGTAGGAACCCAGAATTGTTGATTGGTCAACAGGTAATTGCGGCACCATTGATAAAGCGATTAGGTTTGGAAGCTATTTCTACAGGATATATGCTTGTAGATGGAGGTAGGCCAACAACAGCTTCTTATATGAGCGGATCGATGCCCATACCAAGAGACAAACCAGAAATAGCAGCGTGTACCGCAATGGCGGGTGAAATGTTGGGTATGAAAAATATCTATATGGACGCTGGAAGTGGAGCTCAAGAAGCAATTTCTTCGTCTATGATCTCTACTGTTAGAAATAGCGTTAACTTACCTATCCTTGTTGGAGGAGGTATCCGCACAGAGGATGCTGCCGTTAGTGCTTGTGAGGCAGGAGCAGATATCATTGTGGTAGGAAATGCTATTGAAAAAAATCCGTTATTGGTTAAAGAGCTAGTTTCAGCCATTAAATAACTTGTCATGAAACCTATATTGTTTGAGAGTCCTCGTCTGTTATTCAGAGAATGGGCATTAAGCGATGCTTCTTGGCTTAAAGAACTCAATGATGACCCTGATGTGCTAAAGCATACAGGAGATCGTCCCTTTTTAACAATTGAAGAGGTAGAGGACTTTATAGATAATTACGACCAGTATAAAACCCATGGATTTGGTCGATGGGCT
>JAOARK010000139.1 GCA_025210575.1 Schleiferiaceae bacterium | reverse complement strand
GAGACACAATTTCATTTAAGAATTTAAAGAATCTTCAATTTTTATCAGAAGATGATTACCTGTCTATCTATGCGCATGAATATGGTACCCGCATTATTACCTCCTCAATTTCAACCAATTTCACTGAAGAGGATAATAGTTTTGCAGATTATCTAGAAGAAGTGATGGGCGTAAAAGGAGAGAAAGTTCCTCTTTATTCTCGCGGTGGATGTACTTGCAGCAATCCGAATGCATGTTTGACTTCAGATGTCAAGATCAATGAAAATGTACTTATCGTTGATAAACTAGAATTTATTGAAGAAAGTTATACCGATGTAATTTATTTCGTTCAGTTTGAACATGATGGAGAAAAAATGAATAAGCTCATTCCAAATGATGGCTCTCATTTCTATATTGATAAATCCCTGTTCGAATTGCCTGACTCTAGTCAGTTTGATTTTAATACTCCAGCACTTTTAGGAAGGGTAGTGAAAGATGGAGAAAAGAATATTCCGCAACGAATTTGCAAATTCAAATTGGTATTTACAGAAAAAGAAACTCTAATAGATCACTATAAAGTGATCAGTGAATTATTTCCCAAAGAAAATGAAAAATTAATCTTCGATGAATTTGCTGGATCGGTGTACCGCAATTTTGGCAAACCTGATGTGTGCGAATTGAAAGAACTGATAAATCAAATGCAATGAAAAGGGTAGTATTATTTATGGCGTTTTGTTTTTTGTCCGTGGGATTGGTGGGGCAAATAATGAAAGAGGAAGACAAGTTCAATTTTGATTTGGCAACCCAAAAATACAGAGCTGGAGAGTACAAGGTAGCGGTTAACCTATGCAGTGAGGTACTGAACAAAGGCCCAAATAGAAAGGTTTTCTTCTTACGTGCCAAGGCTTATTTGGAGTTAGAAAAGTATCAACAAGCTATGTTCGACCTGAAAAAGGCCTCTGAATATGGTAATGATAATGCTATGATTTACTATTTGATGGGGAATGTGAATATGAAGCTTAAGAAGTTCACCGATGCCGAAATTGAATTCATACGTGCTCAGAATGATTTCAATAAGAAGGTTAAAGACGAAGAAAAATTCTTTCCTTTTTTGATGGCTATGGGTAACGCACAGCGCTACAATGGTACATACAAGGTCGCTTCGATGAATTTGGAGAAAGCAACCAAATATGGACCTAAAAGTGCCTGGGTAGACTTGGCAAGTTCACATCTTCAATACGGAAATATGAGAGAGCTTAAGAATGTTGTTGATACAATGAACTCATTATCTATTCTTTCAACTTCTGATACTATTCTAAGATCTTATGTGCGAGCATTGAATCATATTGTGTATGATCAAAAAGATAAAAATGACATTACGGAATTAAGCTATGCTATTGTTAAAAACAGGAGTAGTAGCAAAGCGTTTAATGGCTTTAAGTATGATCTGATCTATGCCAAATACAATGTTCTATTATTAAATGGTTATGATTCGTTAGCGTATCTGAACTTGAAAGAATACTGTAAAGAACTACCTTCTAATCATGTAGCGAATAGCAATCTTTCTGAATTGAAAACAAGATTAGGAATAGATGCAACTCCACCGCTGATAACCATATTAAACCCTGAATTAGATCATTTGAATTCCGCGGCCCATAGAGATTCAAGAGATAAGATCACTGTTTATGGTAAAATTGAAGATGATAGTCCTATAAAAGCTTTGAAAATTGAAAACGAGCTTTACTATGGGGGTATTGAGCAAGACGGAATTTTTGTAACCACATTAGAATTGCATAAGGGAGATAACTCATTTATTATTGAAGCAGAGGATGCAGAAAACAATGTAGCTCAGTTAGAATTCTTTATTCATTTTGAAGAAGAGTTTGAAAGAAGAATTAAAGAAGAGAACTTCTCTGGGTTTAACATTAATGAAATTCCTGATTTTAACGATGAAGTTACTAATCATGCCATTTTTATTGCTGAGAAAGATTATGTTGATCAACGCTTTCCAGATTTAGCTAACCCAATAATTGATGCGGATGAATTGAAAGATATTCTTGTTAGTCAATATGAATTTGAGGAAGAAAATGTGACCACACTGTACAATTCTACAAAGTCTCAAATTTTAGATACTATTAGCGACATGTGCAGAAAATTCACCAATAGCGATAACCTATTCGTGTTTTATGCGGGTCATGGGGATGCAAAAAAAGTGGATGGTAAAATTCAAGGGGGTTATATCATTCCTGTGGATGCGAGTAAGACAGATAGAAAGACATACATTTCGTCTAATGAATTGCAAATGACCATCGGTAATACTAAAGCTAAACATATTTTATTGTTAGTAGATGCCTGTTTTAGTGGTTCGCTTATGCGTTCAGTAGGTTCTGATGCACCTCAATACATAAAGGATTATAACAATTATGTATGCCGAAAGATTATTTCCAGTGGTAACCTTGAAGAGGTTCCGGATCAAAGTGAGTTCATTCAAAATGTGAAGGACTTTTTATTGAAGAACAATGAAGAATACCCAACAGCTGACGATTTGCATAAATACATTCTCAAGAACACTAAGAACTCTAATATCCCTCAATTTGGACAGATCAAAAATACTGGGGATGATGGTGGAATGTTCATCTTTTTCAGAAGGAAGTAGTCGGTGAGACAAATTAGTTTTGGATGTTTTTAAGGTTTATTGAATTAATTCACTTTATAGGTGTTCCGTAATTATTATCTTACACTTAACTTAAACTTCCAAAATGTTATGAAAAAAGTGTTGACCGCATTTGTGGTTGTATGCATTGCATTGACTTCTGCACATGCGCAAAAGAAAAAGAACAAAAAACCAAACATCCTTGTTATCTGGGGTGATGACATTGGCCAATCTAATATTAGTGCTTACACCCGAGGGATGATGGGTTATCAAACTCCTAATATTGATCGAATTGCAAATGAGGGAATGTTGTTCACTGATTATTATGCTGAACAAAGTTGTACAGCTGGTCGTTCTTCATTCATTCTTGGACAAAGCGTATTTAGAACAGGTTTGAGTAAAGTAGGTTTACCAGGAGCTAAAGAAGGGATTTCTGAAAAAGACCCAACCATTGCTGAACTTTTGAAAAACCACGGCTATGCCACTGGACAGTTTGGTAAAAACCACCTTGGAGACAGAGATGAGCACTTGCCAACAAATCACGGTTTTGATGAGTTTTTAGGAAACCTATATCACTTAAATGCCGAAGAAGAGCCAGAATTAGAAGATTATCCTGATCCAGAGAAATATCCAAATTTCAGACAGAAGTATGGACCAAGAGGGGTAATTAACTCTACTGCAGACGGTAAAGTTGAAGATACGGGTCCTTTGACAAAAAAGAGAATGGAAACCATTGATGATGAAACAGTGGCAGCGGCTAAAGATTTTATCACAAGAAAGAACAAAGAAGGTACGCCTTGGTTCTGTTGGTGGAATGGAACAAGAATGCACTTTAGAACTCATGTGAAAGATGAGCTTCGAGGTATCTCAGGACAAGATGAATATGGAGATGGAATGGTAGAGCATGATATGCATGTTGGTGAATTATTAAAGTTATTGGATGACCTAAAGATCGCAGAAAATACCGTGGTGTTTTACGCTACTGATAATGGTCCACATAAAAATTCATGGCCAGATGCCGCTTCCTCTCCCTTTAGAGGAGAAAAAAACACAAACTGGGAAGGTGGATGGCGCGTACCAGCAATGATCAGGTGGCCTGGGAACATTGAAGCCGGTTCAGTTTCAAACCAGATTGTGTCTGGCATGGATTGGATGCCTACTTTCTTAGCAATGGCAGGAGAGGATGATGTGAAAGAAAAATTATTGAAAGGCCATTCAGCCAATGGTAAATCGTTCAAAGTTCATATAGATGGATATAATATTTTACCTCACCTCTTAGGAGAGGAAGAATTTTCTGGACGACATGAGGTTTTCTATTTCTCTGATGATGGTGATTTAACTGCAATGCGTTACGATGACTGGAAGATGATTTTTATGGAGCAGCGTATGGCAGGAACCTTAGGAGTGTGGGCAAATCCTTTTACTCCGTTACGAGTTCCATTAATCTTTAATCTGAGACGTGACCCTTATGAAGTGGCAACAATAACTTCAAACACTTATTATGATTGGCAAATAGATCATGTTTTTCTCCTTGTGCCAGCTCAAGATATTGTGGCAGAATTTCTTGGAACATTCCAAGAATATCCGCCAAGAATGAAGGCGGCAAGTTTTAGTTTAGAGAAAGTGTTAGATAAACTATCTACACCAGGTAACAACTAATATAATTTATGTTAATAATGAGCCCTGAATTGATTTTAATCTGTTCAGGGCTATTTTATTTAATAGACTATTTGGCTAATTCGAATCTATTAAGTTGAAGACAAGTAATATTGCTGTGAAGCCCTAATTTTAAGATCAAAACCAAGAGAGAAGTTAATTAGGAAATCCTTTTAAATAGAAAGGTTATGCTCAGGGTCAGCGCAGAGGATTATACTCGTTATTTGTTTTACTAGAATATCGCCATACTTTTTACAAAATCAAAGGATAGATTTCAAGACTGGTGCAATTGCATAGAATGACGCGGAAACTGTATTTGGAAAGGATGATAAAGTGAATTGGTCGGATCATGTTGGTGTAGCATACAGACTTAGACTGCGGCCAAGAAAGAATTTGAGATTAGATGTAGGGTATTCGAATAGAACAACTGGTATTTAATTCAAGTTTAACGAAGCATTTTAATATTAACGAGTGTATTAATAGGGTAGCTCATGGCTTTTGTACAACAAATTTCACTTATTGTCCAAAAAAATAGTACGTTGATTTATGGTACATTGTGCAATGGAAAAGAAAGTGAAAAACGCAAAAGCCATTTTTTTCAAGTAGTAAACAATTACTTTCAAAAACCCCTGATAAATAAACCGCTGATCATCGAAGTTGGTGATCAAACGGTGAAGTGCAAAACGGATGAAAACGGGTTCTTTACTTCAACACTCGAAGGTCAGTATCATCCGATAAAAAAAATAAGCCTCGAAGAATCTGGAGAGGCGGTTGAAATCATGCAAGATTATCCGACCACTTTTATTGAAAAAGACTCAAACCTGGCAGCCATATCAGATATTGATGATACCATTATCGTATCTCATACAGCGAAGAACCTAAAACGAATAAGAGAGATATTGAGGAGGCCATCAAAGCGTTTGACGATTGATTTTTCATCAGACCTTCTCAATAAAATCGCAAGCCAAGGAGAGGTGTATTATGTTTCGAGAAGTGAGGTGAATTTATTTCCATTGCTCTCTTCGGTTATCGGTATGAATGACCTTCCCAAAGGACCTCTTTTTATGACGAAATTGGTTTTAGGCAAAAGATTACTGAAACCTAGAAAAGATCCAGCTCACAAAAAAAAGAGCATACAAAAGATACTCTTTGGAAATAATGATAAGCGTTTTGTGCTTTTAGGAGACGACACTCAGCAAGATATGCATGTATACCTTGAAGTTGCTGAAGAATACCCCAATAGAATAAAGAAGATTTTTATCAGAAAAACGGGCAGGGTGCTTTCTAAAGACCAAAGAGATTGCATCAAAAAATTAGAAATGGCTACTGTTCCCTTTCATTACTTTAATGTAACAGACGACAGTACTCAAGAGTTAAATACTTTAGAATTATGAAACTATTACTTGTTGTAAACCCGATCTCAGGAGGGGTGGATAAAGAACCTTTCTTAAAAGCGGCAGAAGTTGTACTTAAAAAATATGGGATAAACTACCGTATTTTTAAAACTACAGGAGTGAACGATGAAGAAAACGTAAAGAAAGAGATCAGTGATTTCGCACCCGATCGCGTAGCTTCTGTTGGGGGAGATGGAACCACTCGTTTTACAGCCATAGCCTTATTAAATTCAAATATTCCAATGGGTATAATACCCCAAGGTTCTGCAAATGGTATGGCCGTAGAATTGGGTGTTGATGCCGAGCCAATTCAGGCACTTATTGATATTTTAATTTCTGATGTTGTTCGGAAATTGGATATCATTAAAGTAAATGGAACCCATAGGATGATTCACATAGGAGATGTTGGAATTAATGCGCAAATCGTGGATTCATATGAAAAGGATGTGAACCGAGGTATGGCCACTTATGCCAAATATTTTATAGAACAACTTGCAGAATTAACACCCTTTAAAGCTGAGTTGAAAGTAAATGGTGAACAAATCAATACAAATGCATTGATGATTGGGATCTGCAATGCTCGCAAATATGGAACAGGGGTGCCACTGAATAAAGAGGGGAACCCGATGGACGGAAAGTTCGAATTGGTCATGATTGAAAAGGTAGACGCACGGTTGTTGATTCGTGCGGGTCTTTCTAAGTTTGATGAAAGCTTCTTGAGCTCTGAGAATGCCAAAGTAGTTTCAACCAAGTATGCCGAAATAACGTTTGATAAGCCATATATGCTTCAGTTGGACGGTGAGGTAATTGGAGAGCATGACTTCTTGAAGATTGAATTGGAAGAAGAAGGCGTTCAGTTAATTACCCATGGAGGTAATCCTTATCTCAAAGGAATGTAATTCACATTTTGACATGTCTTTGTTTCTCAAATAAAAGAACCAATTTGATTAGGAAATAGTAATCCAACAGATGGTTTATATTCGATATCAGATATATGCATTAAAATGAAGGTTCATCTAACCAAAACCAGTTCTAACTTACACACACTTATTGTGATCTGTCTTTGTGCATTCTTTAGCACTTCGAGCTTATTTGCACAAGAGCATCATAATGAAATTGACAAGAAAACACGAAAGCAATGGATTAAAGAAATGAAGCATTCGCTAAGCTCAATGAATCCAGATACCGTGAAAAGAAATGTTGAACTTAAAACTCGTGATAAGAAGGGGCTTTTGCATCAAGAATACAGAATTGTTTACAGCGGTATTATTCATTTTGAACAGGGGGAGTGGATCTATGTTACGTTAAACTCCAGTCACAAAAATCCACAAGTGGGCGATATTTCTATGGCTCGAGATCAGGATGGGAAGATCTACTATTCTTTAGGCCATGTTTGCGGTAAGATTGTTCATTACGTGGCACAAAGTAAAGAACCTTATAGTTCAAGTTCAGATTTCATTAAATATTTCACTGACGATACAGACCACGCACATTGGAAGGTCTTGAAAGGTACTCACGTTCCAGTAAGTGAACATACGCACTAAATAAAATTCAGGTTAGCATTTTTCTTTAATGATTGAGAATCTTTGGCTCTTCTAAGGATGTCATGTCTTGAGTTACATACAATGCTTGTTAGGTAAATCACCTAATTGCTGATAATGAGAATATTGCTGATAGCCAAAGGGCATATAATCCGCATTTATGAGAAGTGATAAGCAAAGCTCCAAAAGAGAATAGAAGAGCAGAAGTCAAAAATGGCTAGCCGCAAAGCTAAATTGGAAGAGGCATCTAAAAAGACCTCATCTTATATTTTCTAAAAAAATAAACAAGCGCTCTTGTCCGTAAAAGAGACTTAGTATCTTCAAAACAAAAAATAAGAACACCTCAGAAATTGATTCTGAGGTGTTTTATCCAAAATCTTTTTAAAAACTGAATTATGAGTGTTTTAGAGTCGGTGAACAAACTTAAAGATCACATGTCCCAGTCAATTATTGGGCAGGATGAACTCGTAGAACGCTTAATTCTGGTTCTATTAGCAGATGGTAATTTGCTTTTAGAAGGGTTACCAGGGTTGGCAAAAACAAGAGCAATTAAAGCCTTGTCTAAAGGGTTGAACTGCGGTTTAAGTCGCATACAGTTTACTCCAGATCTTCTTCCTTCAGACATTACGGGTACAGAAATATATCAGCCAGAATCTGAAGAGAAGTTCATTTTTCAACAAGGTCCCATTTTTAGCAATCTTATCCTTGCAGATGAGATCAATCGCTCTCCTGCAAAAGTGCAATCAGCCTTGCTTGAAGCGATGGAAGAGCGTCAGGTTTCTGTTGCTGGAAAAACATATAAAATGGATCCGTTATTTATGGTGCTTGCAACGCAAAACCCTGTTGAGCAAGAAGGAACCTATCCTTTGCCAGAGGCTCAAATGGATCGTTTCATCATGCATGTGATGATTGATTATCCAGATGATGCATCTGAGCTAGCAATTATGCGATTGAATAGGGAGGAGCACAGTAAAGGAGAAAAGAAAGAAGCAGAGCAGATTGACCCTGAGGTTGTTTTCAATGCTCGTAAAGAAATTGCTGAGGTAACCATTGCTGAAAATATGGAGAAGTACATTGTTGATATTATTTCTGCTACACGCTATCCCAAAAAGTACAGCGATCAACTCGAAACCTGGATTGAATTTGGTGCAAGCCCTAGAGGAACAATTTCTATAGATAAGAGTAGCCGTGTTCATGCATGGATGAATGGACGAGACTATGTAACTCCTGATGACATCAGAGCGGTTGTATATGATTGCCTAAGACATCGTTTGATTTTGAGTTACGAGGCAGAAGCCAGCAAAGTGAATGCAGATGATGTGATTAATGAGATCTTGAAACACGTAGCGGTTGTAGGTTAGGAAATGAAGAAAGAATCTACATATCCGAAGGACATCTTTGTTCATCTACCTGATTTGTTACGCATGGAAGGTTATGCAAGAGGCTTCAGTTTCTTAGCCAAAAAACAAAAAGTGCGCAGTGTTTTAGGAGGTAAGCATGCTTCTAAATTAAGAGGTAGAGGGATGGATTTTGAAGAGGTGAGAAATTATGTTCCGGGAGATGATATTCGAAACATCGACTGGAAAGTGACGGCTCGAACTCAGGTGACTCATTCAAAAGTTTTTTCAGAGGAAAAAGAGAAACCAGCACTCATCATTGTCGATCAGTCTCGCTCTATGTTTTTTGGTTCGCAGGTGAAAACTAAATCTGTAGTGGCAGCCGAAGTTGCCGCTTTAGCAGCTTTTAAAATTCAAAAGGAAGGAGATCGAGTAGGTGGAATGGTCTATACAGAAGAGGGAATTGATGTTGTGCTTCCGAAAAGAAACAAAAAAAACACTTTGTTGTTCTTAGAACGCATGGTGTATCATAATCACAAATTAGCTGAGGGTAAAGTTGGAGAAAGACAAGAGACTTTATCTGAGGCAATGAGAAAAGTCAAAAACATAGTTACTCATGATTATTTGGTGATTGTTATTAGCGACTTCAAGGATTATTCTGACCGAGTGATAAAATATTTATCCGGATTGGCTCAGCATAATGACTTGCTGTTGGTTAAAGTTTCAGACCCTTTTGAAAGAGATATACCAAAAGAGAAGATGATTTTTGGTGATGGGACCAAACAGCTTGCTATTCAGGGGCATAAAAAGCAAGTTCAGCAAAAGTTTCAAGAAGGTTTTGATGCAGGGTTAAAAGATTTTGAGGCAAAGATGCTCAAACATCGTATACCTGTTTTTCATGTCAACACTGTTGACCAAGTAGACGAACAAATCAAAAATTTATTCCGCTGATGGAAGAGCAAGCAAACATTGATCTTGGCCCTATCTATGAGCCAACTCCTGTAGCTTTTGAGTTTGTAACTCTGGGGTGGAAAGTTGTGGCAATTCTAATAACGCTAATGTTAATCTGGACGGCAATAGTTTTTACTAAACGGTATATAAAAAATGCTTACCGAAGAGAGGCGGTTCGTTTGTTAACTGCTATTCAAGATCGCTTTAAAAAAGAGAACGAGGTGAAGTGCGTAAATGATACGATGATCTTGCTAAAGCAGGTTTCTCTTAAGGCTTTTCCTAGAGAAGAAGTGGCAAAATTACACGGTGCTAAATGGCTTGAGTTTTTAAATAGTTCAAGCAAGCATGTTGATTTTTCAGTACATACAAATTTGGTTGCTGATGCACTTTATAGAAATGAAGTGAGCGCTGATAAAGATGTGGACAGTTTTTTTAATGATTCTAAAAAATGGATAAAGCATCATGTTGCCTGAGAATTTTGAAATAGCATATCCATGGGTTTTTTGGTTGCTACCATTACCCATACTGATTTACTTTATTCTTCCGCCACTAAGATTGAAGAGTGCTTCACTGTACTATCCATTGTTCGCTAAGGCTCAAGAATACACAGGAGAAAAGGCAAGAAAGTCTGCATTGATCAAGCGAAGAAATGCGTTGGTATGGCTTATCATGATGGTGATATGGGCAAGTCTATTGGCTGCTTTATCATCACCTCAACTGATAGGGGAACCAGAACTAAAAGTAAAGACCTCTAGAAACTTTTTAATTGTAGCCGACATCTCCTTTAGTATGGCTACAAAAGATTGGGTGGTAGACGGAAAGCGACAATCTCGTTGGGATGCGGTGAAATCTGTTATGCATGATTTTATTGACAAGCGAGAAGGGGATAGAATGGGGTTGATTTTCTTTGGTTCTGCGGCTTATGTGCAGGCACCTTTTACTCCAGACCTTGGTGTAGTTAATCAGTTGTTGGACGAAGCTGATGTTGGATTTGCAGGGCAAATGACAAACATAGGTAGAGCCATTATTAAGGGTGTAGAAATGTTTGATAACGACACTTTAGACACTAAGGTAATGCTGGTATTAACTGATGGAGTAGATGGTGGACAAGATGTATTACCCTTAGATGCCGCAGACATGGCAGCTCAAGATTCGGTAATGATATACACTATTGGTATAGGTAACCCGAATGGTTCTGGATCTGATTTAGATGAGAAGACATTAAAGGAGATTGCAGAGATGACCAATGCTCAATATTTCTTAGGCACAGATGCCGAAGAATTAGAAGGGATTTATGATGAGTTGGACAAACTGGAGCCTATTGAATATGAAGAAGAATCATATAAGCCAAGTACCTTGCTTTATTATTATCCTTTAGGATTTGCCTTAGTACTTGCATTGGGAAATATCTTCTTATTAGAAGTGTGGGGCATATTTAAAAAAATGAGAAACCCATGATTCAAGACTGGTTAAATATCGACTGGGATCAATTCCACTTTTTAAGACCTGAGTTTCTCTATTTAATCATAGGGGTACTTGTTATTTTGGTAATTGGGCTTTTTAGTTTTCGTGATGAGGAAAAATGGAAGAAGTCAATTGCGAAGCACTTGAGACCTTATGTTATTCAAAAGGGAAGTGTTCGCTTTAGACGGATCATGCATATTCTTATGTCCTTTGCTCTGGCTATTGGATGTGTGGGTTTAGCTGGACCCACTTGGAGCGAAGAAGAAGTACCAGGTCAAATTTTAGAAACACCAGTAGTCATAGCATTAGACATGTCTCAATCTATGATGGCTTCAGATATACAACCGAACCGATTAGAACGTGCAAAGTTCAAAATCATGGATCTCTTGGAAGCCAACCCTCGAGCTCGTGTTGCGCTTATTGGTTTTGCAGGTACCGCTCATACCGTTGTGCCGTTATGTCAAGATTACAACATCATTAAAAGTCACGTTAATAGTCTTTCTCCGGATTTGCTTCCTTTTCAAGGGACAGATATAGAAGCGACATTATTCTTAACAGACTCTATAACCAAGATTACAGAAGCTCCTTCTCAATTGGTTTTAATGACTGATGATATTAATGATGAACTGTTTAGATTATTACAGATCTATTCAACAAGAGAAGGGAAATTTGTTGAACTCATACCTATGAATACTTTGTCGGGTGCTGAAGTGCCTAATAAGCGTGGTCGTGGAGCCATGAAAGATGCAAATGGTGAGGTGGTATATTCGAAATTAGATACTAAAGTCTTGAGCAAAATTGAGTCTTTAGAAAACGTTCATGTCAATCGTCTAACCCTAGATAATAGCGATGTTGAGCATATGGCTAATCTGATCAGTGGTAAGCTGAATTTTCAAGAGCAATCAGATGTCCAGGAAAACAATTGGCAGGACAGAGGATGGCTATTGATTGTGCCTTTAGTAATTTTCATGTTGGCATGGTTTAGAAAAGGGTTTGTTGTTTATGGCTTTTTGATGCTTTTCACACTGAATTCGTGCAGTGATGAGTCTAACTTTCAGGATTTATGGTATACAAAAGATTACCAGGGGCAGCAATTAGAAAATGAAGGAAGGTATCAGGAAGCTGGTGATATGTATGAAGACCCGATGAGAAGCGGAGTGGCCTATTACAAAGCTGGTGATTACGAATCTGCAGTGGAAGAGTTCAGCAAAGAT
>JAOARK010000138.1 GCA_025210575.1 Schleiferiaceae bacterium | reverse complement strand
TTAGATAAAGTGGTTATCATCCATGGCAATGTTAGCGAATCAGAAAGTAAATCATACATTCTTGATGAGTGCATTGTTTGTCATCTCGACAGCACCTTGACTGTAGATCCTTCACATGAAAATGTTCGCGTTAAAGGCCGCCTACATGGAACCATAGACGATATTATATATGGCGATCTTATTGTGATTGAGCACGCTGTTCATCATGTTGAATAGCATTTTTAGGAACTGACACGAGGAAGATAAATCCCATCACAAAAAAGAAAGTCATAACCAAGGCGGTATTTCGGTAATCACCAGTCAGTCCAAAAACCAATCCGACACAATAGGTTCCTAAAGAAGTGGCTAACTTCTCACCTACATCGTAAAAACTGAAATATGTCGCATGTGCCTCAGTTTGAGGAAGCATCTTAGAATAAGTGGAGCGACTTAAAGCTTGAATTCCACCTAGCACTAAGCCGACAAATGCACCTAGAATATAAAATTGAACAGCCGTTTGAGTAAGATAAGCTGCAAAGCAAACCAAAGCCCAAATTACTACAGCAATCAACAAAGCTCTCAGGTTACCGAATCTTGCAGACAGTTTTGAAAACATCCAAGCACCAAGAATTCCAACAAATTGAATGAGCAATACAGTAGTGATTAGATCTGAATCTGCCAACTCAAGCACTTCTTTACCAAATGGGGTCGCAAAGAAAATAACAGACTGCACCCCAGCGCTGTAAAAGAAAAAAGCCAAAACAAACCTCCTGATGCTTATTGTTCTGTAGAACTGCTTCGATACGCTGATTAAAGCCTCATAGCTTTTTTTGATGTACCCCTTTTCCACTTTCTTATTAAAGACATTATCGGGTAATTTTCTAAAAGTAATTTGACTAAAACCCAGCCACCAAAGACCCACCATCAAAAAGGAGGTTCGTGTAGCAATTCCAACATTCTCAAAACCAAAAATCTCAAACTTCTGAACCATGATCAAGTTAAGGATCAATAAAAGTGAAGACCCAAAATATCCGATGGCAAATCCTTTGGCGCTCAAAGCATCTTGCTTCTCTATTGGAGCGATTTCAGGGAGGTATGCGTTATAAAACACCAAACTGCCCGAAAACCCAATACTAGCGAAATAACTAGCCACAATACCCAAAGCAAAATACTCGCGTGTAAAGAAAAACATAGACATACAAGATAGAGAGCCCAGCCACACAAAGAACTTCATGAATTTCTTCTTATTGCCCGTATTATCAGCTACAGCCGAAAGATAGGGTGAGATTAACGCAATGGTTAGAAATGAAAATGAAATGGTATAGGGATACAAAGAATGTCCCTCTACATTGAAACCTAAAAAGTTGACCACGGAAGATTCACCATCATCAATTATGGCTGAATAATAGATGGGAAAAATAGCTGTAGAAATTACAAGGGAGTACACAGAATTAGCCCAATCGTAAAACGCCCACCCATTCTGTACGGACTTTGAATAAGTCTTCATAGAGATTTAATTGATGTTCGGCTAATATAGACCCAAATAATTTACATTTGGCTCAATTATTGCCAGCAATAAGCGTTAAAAGACAAACTAAAATTATGAAGATGAAACTAACCTCAGTTGTTTTACTGTTTACCTTCTTTAGTATTGGGTTACAAGCCCAAGATTACATCCATAAGAAAAACAGAGAAATTCTTAAAGTAAAGATCATAGAAGTTGGAACCGATGAAATTAAATTCAAGGATTTTGATAACCCTGAAGGACCAATGTTCTCTATAGATAAAGAAAAGGTAAGCAAGGTGGAGCTTGAAAATGGCGATGAGCTTGAAATGAAGCAAATTGACACTTTTGACGATCCAGACTACTATACAGGTCAAAATAAAAATGTAATTAAATGGAGTTTTACCGGATTGATGTTCAACCATCTAGACTTTATGTATGAACGTTCTATTACTCCAAGCTCTAGCTATGAAGTAGGAATTTGGTTTACTGGGATTGGTTACCAAGGTGATGGTGAAGTAACTGGCGAACCGATTAGAAACCCAGCGGGAATCGGTTTTAAAGCGGGTTACAAATTCAAGCGTTCTCCTGACTATTACATTCCAAAAATGCGCTATGGTCACATTCTAAAAGGCGGCTATGTAAAGCCTGAGATATTGATGTCTTTTTATCAAGAAGATGTAAGCAAAATAGATCATACCACTCCCGAAGGTTATTACACAGAAAGACAGACCGTAACTTCTGGTGCTTTTATGATCAACTTTGGAAACCAATGGATTTTCTCAGACCAATTCGCTTTAGACTTTTATTTGGGAATCGGCTATGGATTTACAAATTCAGAAAATCACATGCCTGGTCAAGACAACGCAAGGTATAGCCCTGCAATCTCACAGTACGGTTTCTCTCTAATTCCTGAGATTCCTATTGCCTTTACTGGGGGTTTAAGTATTGGCTATGTTTTTGGAAAATAGGCAGTAGATATAAAACATTGAAAGCCACCTGAAAAGGTGGTTTTTTTATGCTTGGTTTTCTCAAAGAAGAACTCTACATTTGCCGCCCAATTTTTATAACTTAATATTTACTGATTATGAACCAGTATGAAACCGTTTTCATCTTAAATCCCGTCTTGTCTGATGAACAGATAAGGGAAACGGTTGATAAG
>JAOARK010000013.1 GCA_025210575.1 Schleiferiaceae bacterium | reverse complement strand
GTTATTTAGGTAACTCACTTTTACAGTTACTGTAAGGCGGTTTTGAGAGTTTGTCTCATCCCCTTGAGGTGCACCAACGGTTACTGCATATCCAGTAATTGAACCTGAAAATTCCAAGTCCCCTCCTCGTTCTACCAATTGAAGCGGAGTTTGTTCAAGAATCTCTTGTTTTAAATTCTCGGTAAATTGAATACTCAAATTGGGATTAATCAATTTGGCCTGATTTGGAAAGCGGTAAACCGAATAGGTTTTAGCCTCTCCCACATCCCCACCTGTAAAGGAATAACCCCCGCTACAAGCAAAAATCAAACTCACAGAAACCAATAAAGATAAAACTCCAGCTACAAGACTCTTGCGCATACTAGTACAATTTAAATTGTTTGATCTTTCTGTACAAAGTTCGTTCCGAGATCCCTAATTCTTCAGCAGCTCCTTTTCGTTTGCCTCGATTTCTTTCCAGCGCCTTTTTAATCATTTCTATCTCCTTATCCTGTAAAGAAAGGTTTTCATCTTCCACTTGAGCGGTAGTCATGAAATCACCATGACTTTCACCAGGATTTAATATCTCAGGTACAATAGCTTCTTTAGAATGGTTTTGCACCACTGGAGTAGATAGTGGTTGATCTACAATACTTTCCGAAATTTTTTGAAGCAGTTGTGGATTTGCATCTTTCACAGATTGAATATTTCCACCATCCATAATTCCAGATACAAGCTGTTTTAAGTTGTTTAGATCGTTTCTCATATCAAACAACAACTTGTACATGATCTCTCGCTCGGAGGCGAAAGAAGAATCATCGGCTTTTCCACCTTCGTTGTACAGAATTGGTAACTCATTGGCACCTACATCAGGAAGATAGTGACCAATGGTAGAAGCATCGATCTCTCGATTGGTTTCAATTACAGAAAGCTGTTCTACCAAATTTCTTAGCTGACGAATATTTCCAGGCCATCTATAGTTACTTAACAATTGCTGAGCTTCTGGCGTTAGCCTAACTGCTGGTGTATGGTATTTATCAGCAAAGTCTGAAGCAAATTTTCTAAACAAAAGATAAATATCCTCGTTTCTATCGCGCAACGCAGGTATACGGATTTCAATGGTATTCAAACGATAATACAAGTCCTCTCTAAACTTGTTCTTCTTTACCGCCTCTTTCATGTTCACGTTTGTTGCGCCAACAACGCGCACATCAGTTTTATGGATTTTAGAAGAACCAACTTTGATGTATTCCCCTGTTTCTAAGACGCGTAAAAGTCTAACCTGAGTAGACATTGGCAGCTCTCCCACCTCATCTAGAAAGATGGTACCTCCATTAGCTTCTTCAAAATAACCTTTACGTGCGCCAGTCGCTCCTGTAAAGGCTCCTTTTTCATGACCAAAAAGTTCAGAGTCTATAGTACCTTCAGGTATCGCACCGCAATTCACTGCGATATAGGGACTATGTTTTCTATATGACAATTGATGAATGATCTTGGGAATTGCTTCTTTACCTACACCACTCTCTCCGGTGATCAAAACCGAAATATCTGTTGGTGCAACCTGTAAAGTCTTGTGCAACGCCCTGTCTAAAAGTGGCGAAACACCAATTATTCCAAATCGTTGTTTTACCTCTTGTATATTCATTCTGTTAGTTTATAATCCAACTGCAATGGTTCATCTTGGTAAATACGTGTACCCGTCATGGTATTGATCACGTAATTTTTATTGGCTTTAATTTCAACTCTTACTGCATCTGGAAAATTCTTTTTGAACTTAATATCCAATTTTCTCCCCGTCCAAATAGAATTCCAAAGTTCTTTGTCTTGAGCATCGTAAATATTCACTTGAAATCCTGTAGTCAAATTCTCTACACAGTTATCCGTTTTCAAGCTTTTTACGCAGATAATTAATTCTCCTGATTCGTTCAAATTTTCCCAAACTACATCAAAAGCCAACTCATTATCCCACCAGGTACCATCTTCTTTTCTTGTTTGCCCTATCGCACTAACTGCTAATAAAAAAAAGCAAAGCCCTAAAACTCTCTTCATATTTATGCTACAGCTTCTCCTTTAAGTGTTGCACCTGTACAGCTATTTACTTTTACGTTCACCAAATCTCCAGGTTTAAAATTTTCTTTTGGGAAAACCACCACCGTATTATGGGTAGTTCTTCCAAAAAGTTCTTCTTTAGATTTTTTAGAAACGCCCTCAACTAAAACTTCGTACGTATTGCCAACTTTTGCCTGATTTCTTTCTAAACCATGCACTTGTTGTTTTGCAATAATCTCATTCAATCTGCGCTTCTTAATTTCTAATGGAATGTTGTCTTCCATCTTCTTGGCAGCATAAGTATTCGGTCTTTCAGAATAATAGAACATATAGCCGAAATCATATTTCACATAGTCCATTAAACTCAAAGTATCCTGATGATCTTCTTCGGTTTCATTTGGGAATCCAGCAATCATATCATGAGAAATGGCACAACCTGGAATAATTCTATTGATTCGGTCAATCAATTCCATGTACTCTTCACGGGTATGTCCCCTCTTCATTTCAGCTAATACCTTGGTGCTCCCAGATTGAACTGGTAAGTGAATGTATTTACAGATATTATCGTTCTCTGCAATGGCGTAAAGCACATCATCACTCATATCCTGAGGATTGGAAGTAGAAAAACGTATTCTAACATCAGGCACTTCTTTTGCCACCATTCGTAGAAGGTCTCCAAAACGAACCGCACTTGCTTGAGCCGCTTCACTTGCTTTAGCGAAATCTTTTTTCAGTCCACCACCGTACCATAAATAAGAATCCACATTTTGCCCCAAGAGCGTAATCTCTTTATATCCTTTATCGGCTAAATCTCTCGCCTCTTGTAAAATACTTTGAGGATTTCTGCTTCGCTCTCTACCTCTTGTAAAAGGAACTACACAAAATGAGCACATATTGTCACAACCTCTGGTAATGGAAATAAAAGCAGTTACACCATTTCCACCTAAACGAACAGGAGCAATGTCGCCATACGTCTCTTCTTTAGAAAGGATCACATTTACGGCTTTACGTCCACCATCTACTTCACGCAATAAATTTGGTAAGTCTTTGTAGGCATCTGGACCAACTACTAAATCAACAAGTTTTTCCTCGTCAAGTAGTTTACCTTTAACCCTTTCGGCCATACAGCCCAACAAGCCCACTTTCAATTCTCCGTTTTCTCTTTTATACTTATTAATATGTACTAAACGGTTTCGAACGGTCTGTTCTGCTTTATCGCGGATAGAACAAGTATTAAGAAGAACCAAATCTGCTTCTTCAATATTTTTCGTTGTTCCGTATCCTTCTTTCGCAAGTATAGAAGCCACAATTTCGCTGTCAGAAAAATTCATCTGACATCCGTAACTTTCTATGTATACATGCTTGTTATTCTCTTGTATAGCTTCAATAACTGTGGCCTCTCCCTGTCGAGATTCTTCCATCTGTTTTTTCACTTCGTTCACTTCTTGCATCACAAAATTATTGAGGCGGCAAATTTATTCTATTCTGCCATATTGACAGAATAGAAGAGCCATAAATTAACCTCCGCAATTCAATAGGTTCCTTTCATTTTAAACATATTGCTTTATTTTGCGCCCATTCTCAACAACAAATAAGCAGATTTAGATGGCAAAAAACCTAGTAATTGTAGAGTCCCCTGCAAAGGCAAAAACCATTGAAAAGTATTTAGGTAAGGATTATAAAGTAATGTCGAGCTTCGGTCATATTCGTGATTTACCGAAGAAGGATGCCATAGACATTGAGAACGGCTTTGAGCCAAAATATGTAGTTCCGGCAGACAAAAAGAAAGTTGTTGCCGACTTAAAGAAAAGCGCGAAATCTGTTGAAAAGGTTTGGTTAGCTTCGGATGAGGACCGCGAGGGAGAAGCTATAGCCTGGCACTTATATGACGAGCTTAAACTCAACGATCAGAATACGGAGCGCATTGTTTTTCATGAGATTACAAAGAGTGCCATTTTAAATGCAATAGAAAACCCGAGAAAGGTTGACCTTAAACTAAAAGATGCCCAACAAGCAAGACGTGTTTTAGATCGCCTTGTAGGGTTTGAACTTTCTCCTGTATTATGGAGAAAGGTGAAAGGCGGACTATCGGCAGGTCGTGTTCAATCGGTTGCCGTAAGATTAATTGTAGAAAAAGAAAGAGAGATCACCGGCTTTGAGATTCAGTCGAGTTTTAGAGTTGTTGCAGAATTCATCAATAACAACAATATTACTTTTAAAGCTGAGCTAAATAAAAAGTTCGGAACCAAAGAAGAAGCCTTAGCTTTTTTAAACGATTGTAAAGCCAGCAACTTCACTATTACCTCGGTTGACAAAAAACCAGCTAAGCGAACTCCTGCTGCTCCTTTTACAACCTCTACACTTCAACAAGAAGCTTCGAGAAAACTAGGTTTCAGTGTGGCGCAAACTATGCAAGTTGCTCAAAGGTTGTATGAGTCGGGAGCTATTACTTACATGAGAACCGACAGCGTGAATCTTTCGCTTGATGCGTTAAGTGCTATTAAGGCGGAAATTGAAACAGCGTACGGCACCGAATATCATAAGCAAAGAAACTACACCAACAAATCTAAAGGAGCACAAGAAGCCCACGAAGCCATTCGCCCAACTAATATGGCGAATCATAACGGTAACGGTGATTATGCTTCAACGCGTTTATATCAATTAATTTGGAAACGCACCATTGCATCGCAAATGGCAGATGCACAAATTGAGCGCACTACGGCAGATATTTCTATTTCTCAAAACCCAAACAAATTTGTTGCTAAAGGTGAGGTAATAAAATTCGATGGATTCATTAAAGCCTACCTAGAAGGTACAGATGAAGAGGATATTGAAGAAAAGAATGCTCTCCCAGCATTACATGAAAATGAAACTTTGAATGCTAAAGAGATTTCTGCAACAGAACGTTTTAGCAGACCACCTGCGCGATATACAGAAGCCAGCTTGGTAAAGAAACTTGAGGAATTGGGCATCGGAAGACCTTCTACTTATGCGCCAACAATTTCAACTATTCAAAAAAGAGGGTATGTTGAGAAGCCTCAATTAGAAGGAAAAGAAAGGGCGTATGAGCGATTGACCCTAAAGGGAGGTGAGATTAAAGCTCAAGAATTGAAAGAAATTACAGGTGCCGATAAAAATAAATTATACCCTACGGATATAGGTATTGTTGTGAACGACTATTTGGTGGAGCACTTCCAGCAGATTATGGACTACAATTTTACGGCTCAAGTTGAAAATAAGTTTGACCACGTTGCAACAGGAGATGAGGTATGGAATGAAGTCATTGCAGATTTCTATGGCGACTTTCATAATAAAGTCGAGGAAGCTGCAGAAGGTGAAAGAGCAACAGGTGAACGAGAATTAGGTACTGATCCAAAATCAGGAAACAGAGTGATTGCCAGAATCGGCCGTTTTGGACCAATGATTCAAATTGGTGAAGCTGGTGATGAAAATAACAAACCGCAATTTGCAAGTATCCCAAAAGGGAAAAGCATCAATAATATAACGTTAGAAGATGCATTAGATCTTTTCCAACTTCCAAAGAATCTTGGTCAACATGAAGGTGAAGATGCTGTTGTTGCCCTTGGTCGATTTGGTCCGTATGTGAAATATGGTAGCATGTTCGTTTCTCTTGCAAAAGGTGAAGACCCAATGAGCGTAGATTTAGATCGCGCTGTGGAATTGATTGAAGCGAAGAAAAAAGCGGATGCTCCCATTGCCGAATACGAGAACATGCCCGTTCAAAAAGGGGTGGGACGTTTTGGCCCTTTTATAAAGTGGAACAACACTTTTATCAATGTCAACAAGAAATATGATTTCGACAACTTAAGTCATGCAGATATCGTTCAGCTGATTGAAGACAAGAAAAGAAAGGACATTGAAAAGGTTGTTCATAATTGGGAAGATGAAGGTATCCGTGTAGAAAAGGCACGCTGGGGTAGACATAACATTCTGAAGGGGAAATTCAAATTGGAGTTACCTAAAACTGTTGATGCAAAAGCCTTAACATTAGATGAAGTAAAGGCGCTAATTGAGAAAAATGCGCCTAAAAAGAAAACCCGTAAGACTCCAGCCAAGAAAAAAGCTAAATAATGATTGAAAACTACCTTTCACCAGTTCCATTTTCAATCATTGAGTATTTCAGCGAAAGCGAGGATGAGATCTTAGGGAAAAGCATTTTTGTTCATGATGAAGTAAATGGACTTCCCGATTTTAATGAAATAGACATTGCCATAGTTGGTGTTCAAGAAGATCGAAACTCCTTTCGTCAACACCCTTGTAGCGCAGGAGCAGATACAATAAGAGAAAAATTGTACCAACTGTTTCCAGGAAGATGGACCAAAAGAATAGCAGATCTAGGTAACATTTATAAAGGAGAAACTGTAGAAGACACCTATTTTGCCTTGAAGGAGGTGGCTGCCGAAGTCCTAAAAACAGATACCATACTTATTATTATAGGAGGGAGTCAAGATTTAACCTATGCCAATTACAGAGCTTACGATGTTTTAGAGCAAACAGTAAACTTAACCGCCATAGACAGTAGGTTTGATTTGGGAAGACAAAATGATCTTTTACACTCAGAATCTTATTTGTCTCACATTGTATTGCAACAACCTTATAACTTATTTAATTATTGTAACCTTGGCTATCAGTCCTATTATGTGCATCCACAACAAATGGACTTAATGCAAAATATGTTCTTCGATACATTGAGACTTGGTGAAGTAAGGGCAAATTTAGGTTTAGCAGAACCCGTATTGAGAGATACAGATGTTTTAACCATGGATGTTGCTGCCATTCGGGAGAATGAGATCACGGGTTCAGATTTTCAACCTCCACATGGATTTTTAAAAGAAGAGATCTGCGCATTAACTCGATACGCTGGAATAAGCGACAAGGTATCTTCTTTTGGAATCTACAATTACAGTCCTATTTCTGATGACGATAGAACAACAGCAGATTTTCTTGCCCAGGCGATTTGGTATTTTCTAGAAGGAGTAGAATTGCGCAAAGGTGATTACCCATATTCCTCAAAATCAGATTATACCAAATTCACCGTTCTATTAGAAGAACAAGACATGGAAATGAATTTTTACAAAAGTCCAAAATCTGGACGTTGGTGGATTGAAATTCCAGCAGAGTTTAAAGGCATTTCAAAACACGGACTTTTGCCTTGTACGAAGGAAGATTATGACATGGCTAAAAAGGGTGAAATCACGCAGCGATGGTGGAATGCCATTAAGAAAACCGCTTAATAGATTTAACATCTAAAAAATACGAGTCTGTTAAATTTTTCTATATTTAGCCGCTTGATAACTACTAGAAACTCTGAGATAGAGATATGAGGAAATTAACTACTGTAATGCTTCTGTTTACTGCGGTTTACGCATATGGGCAGCAGGAAATTCAGTTCACACAATTCATGCAGAACAGGTTGTATTACAACCCTGGTGCAACGGGTGCGGCCGGAAGTATCTGTATTACGGGTATGCATAGAAGCCAATGGGTAGGCTTTGATAATGCTCCGGTTACTCAAAATTTAAATGCCGAAGTTCCTCTGGATATCTTACATGGTGGAGTAGGTATCAACATCACAAATGACCAAATTGGTTTCTTTAATGACATTACTGCGGGCTTAATGTACGCTTATCAAATGCCGTTAGGCCCTGGTTCTTTAGGTCTAGGTATTCAAGTAGATTTCAGAAATAAAACAGTAACCAATGGTGAGTGGATTACACCAGATGGTGGAAATAGCGGAATTGGTATTCCTGCTGCAAACGCATCTAATATGTCTATAGATGCAAACTTTGGTGTTTACTATCAATCCCCAACACTTTGGGGTGGTATTTCTTCTACTCGTTTACTTGAAGCCGAAGCTGATCTTATGGGTTCTGAAGGAGGAGTTGCTAAGTTTAAGAGCAAAAGAGCATACATCTTAATGGCTGGTTACGATTACGCCCTATCCAACTCAAATTTCGTATTGAATCCAGCATTAATGGTGAAAACGGATTTCGCTGCAAATCCGGCAGTTGACATTCATTTAGGAACTACATACAATAATAAAATATGGGGAGGCGTTTCTTATAGACTTGGAGACGCACTAGGTATCATGGCAGGTTACTATATCACGCCAGATTTTAAAATTACTTACGCATACGATTTGACGCTAAGTCAACTGAGAACAGCAAGTAGCGGTAGTCACGAAATACTTTTGGGATACTGCTTTAACATTGAAATACAAGAGAAAGAGCCGGGATATTACAGAGACCCAAGATTTTTGTAATATAGCGCGCTTTTAAAAATAAGACAGAAACACAGACTCGATATGAATAAGAAGGTGTTACTTTTATTTGGTATAGCAGCCTTGGTTGCTTGTAGCAGTACCGACCACGGGGAATTGGTTGGGGTGCAAAATAGACCTGAATGGTATCCAACTGAACCTTACGGAATGGTTTACATTCCTCAAGGGTCTTTCAACATGGGATCTCATGATGAGGATATGCCTTATACCATGAACGCTCCTGCGAAGACAGCATCAGTTGTTGCATTCTACATGGATCAAACAGAAATTACCAACAACGAGTACAGACAGTTTGTATACTGGGTTCGTGACTCTTTATTAAGGTTCCGTCTTGCTGAAGCTATGGTTGAAGAATACGACTATACAGACTTTGGTGAAATGGATGAGCCTAATTATTACCAGGAGTACATTGCAATGAATTACCCCGATTCAATGCAGCGTCATATCAACTGGGAACCATGGATCGAGTGGTCTACAGATCGATATCCGTCTGAAGAATATACTGATGTTATCGAGGGAATGTACTTGCCACCAGAAGAGCAATTCATGGGTGGACGTATGTTAGACTCTCGTCAGTTAAACTATGTATACTTCTGGTTAAACAAGCAAAAAGCAGCTAAAAAAGATAACCGTGTAATCTTCGATTATAACGATGAAGATGGTGACGATGAGTACTTTTCATATCGTGACTATGTAAAAGATACAAGAGAAGCTTCTGATCGTTCTTCTTTCTTCGAAAAAGAAATTATTAATGTTTATCCAGATACATTAAGTTGGATTCATGACCTTACTTACTCTTTCAACGAGCCACAACATGACAAGTACTTCTGGCACCCTGCCTTTGACGAGTATCCTGTAGTGGGTGTTAGCTGGCAACAAGCTCGTGCTTTCTGTAACTGGAGAACTCGTTACAGAACAGAGTATATTAAGGACAACAAAATGCTTTTTGAGCATGAGTTTAGATTACCTACAGAAGCTGAATGGGAATACGCTGGACGCGGTGGTAAAGAATTGACTACCTATCCTTGGGGTGGACCTTATGCAACTAACAGTGCAGGATGTTACTTGGCTAACTTTAAGCCAATGAGAGGTAACCTTACTGTGGATGGTGGTTACTATCCTGTAAAAACCACGGCTTACAGCCCTAATGGGTACAACTTATACTGTATGTCTGGAAACGTTTCTGAGTGGACAAGTACTGCTTATGACGAGGCATCTTACTACTACGTAAGTGATATTAGCCCAGATTACCAGTACAATGCTTCTGAGGACGATGATGAGACTCAAAAGAGAAAAGTAATTAGAGGTGGATCTTGGAAAGATGTTGCTCAGTTTTTACAACTAGGTACTAGAGATTACGAATACCAAGATACAGCTAAGTGCTACATTGGCTTTAGAACAGTTCAACCATTTATTGGTAGAGACGTGGCAGATTTTTAATAACAACTAAACATTCTATAATTTAAATTTTAACTATTAATATTTTATACAAATGGCGTTAATTGATGTAAACGGAAAAGGATTTAAGTCATTCATGGCAAAACTTTATGGATGGGGAGCCGCAGTAGTAATTTTAGGAGCATTGTTCAAAATTCTTCACTTACCAGGTGCTGACTATATGTTGATTGTTGGTTTGGGTACAGAAGCAGTTATCTTCTTCTTCTCTGCTTTTGAAAAACCACATGAGGAAGTGGATTGGACATTAGTATATCCTGAATTAGCTGGAATGGAAGATCCTGATTTCATCGAAGGTCGTTTAGAAAAAGGAAATAGCTTAAGTCCTACTCAAGAGTTAGATAACATGTTGTCTGAAGCTAAAATTGATGGTGACTTAATGCAGAGCTTAGGTGATGGTATGCGTAAGTTAAGTGATACAGCTGGTCAGTTAAGCACTACTGTAGACGCTGCTGGAGCTACTCAAGAATACAGCGATCAGTTGTCTTCTGCTGCTAAAAACATGGAATCTTTAAATGCATTGTACCAAGTACAATTAGAAAACAGCAAGACTCAAGTTGAAATGCAAAATAGCGTTATGGAAAGATTGGGTTCTACTGTTGACAAATCTGAAGGTTTGGCAGAAGAAGTTGCTCAATTGACTAAGAACATTAGCAACTTAAACAATGTTTACGGTGGTATGCTTTCAGCTATGACTGTAAAAGCGTAAGCGATTAATTAAAACGAATTATTACTAAATAGACAAGATAAACAAGTAAAATGGCAGGAGGTAAGCTTACGCCCAGACAGAAAATGATCAACATGATGTATCTCGTGTTGACAGCCATGCTCGCATTAAATGTTTCGAGAGAGGTAATGGATTTTCTTTATGATGACATGAAATCTAAAGAAGTTTCTATCTCTACAATAGATAATCAAAATTCATCAGTTTATTCTGCATTTGCTCAAGCTGCACAAGAAAACGCAGCAAAAGCAGGTAAATGGAAAGATCAAGCTTTTGAAGTACGTAAAAGATCGTCTGAATTGTATGATGAAATTGACGTATTAAAAGTTAAATTGATCAATGACGCTGGTGGTTATGAAGAAGATGAAAACGGTAAACCTACTGATCGTCCAAAGAAAATGGACAACAGAGAAAAGGCTGCTGAATATTTCATTACACAAAAGAATGGAGACAAGTTCAAAACTAAAATTGATGGCTATAGAGAGTTCATGGCTGGTCAAGAAGGTATTTCTCCAGAGATTCAAGCTAACATTAACCAGTTGTTTAATACGGGTAAAGTAAAAAACAAAGATGGTGTTGAAGAAAGTTGGGTAAGCCACAATTTCGAGCACTATCCATTGATTTCTGTTCTTTCTACTTTAACGACTATTCAGGCTAATATCAAGAACAGTGAAGCGCAAGTTATTACTGCTCTAAAGGCAAAGATTGGAGAACTTGATCTTAAGTTTACGGATGTTGTACCTGTAGTTATTCCTAAATCTACTTTTATTACTCAAGGAGACGCATATACAGCGGAAGTATTCTTAGCTGCATATGATGCTACTCAAGAGCCTAAAGTGATTATTAACGGTCAGGAATTAAGTTCTGAAGAAATTGCGAACGGTAGAGGTAATGTAACTCTATCAGGTAGTACTACAGGAGAGCACAAATGGGGTGGTAAGATCATCATTCGTCAGAATGGTGAAGACAAAGAATTCCAAATTGCTGAGCAAACATATACTGTTCAGCCTCCATCTGTAGTGATTTCTCCAACAGCAATGAACGTTCTTTACAGAAACGTTGATAACCCGTTAGAAATCGGTGTACCAGGTGTTGATCCATCTAAAGTTACTGCTAGTGGACCTGGAGTAAGAAGATCAGGAAATGGTTACATCGCTGATGTTACTAAAGTAAAAGGTAAAGAAATCAGCATTAACGTAACTGTTAAAAACGATGATGGAACGACTAAGAACATGGGTTCTAAGAAATTCCGTATCAAAGGTTTACCTACAGCGACTGGATTAGTTTATAAGAAATCTAATACTATTCTTTCTAAGAACGCTATCAAACAAGCAAAAGTAGAAGCTGAGTATCAAGATTTCCCATTCAACTTACCTCTTACAGTAACAAGCTTCGAGGTTAAAATTGAAGGATTCTCTCCAGTTCAAACAAAAGGTAACAAGTTCGATTCTACGACTAAAAAGAGAATTGACAAATTGAAGCCTGGTTCAACTATCATCATTAGAAAGATTAGAGCAAAAACTGCTAAAGGAGCGAAAGTGACTAAGATTGGTAGTATTTCTATCGATGTGAACTAAAACACAAACAATATGAAGTTCATCAAAAAGGCAATTGTATTAGGATTTGTAGGTTTTGCGGCTTTAACGCAAACTTCAAAGGCACAGGTATTAGACCCATCTGATGATGGTATTATTCCTGAGCCCACAAAGCACTTCCACAACACGAGAGTAATTCCTTATCCTTTTTTAAGACAGGATGATATGTTGTGGTCTACCCGTCACTGGGAGCGCATTGATGTTCGTGAGAAGATCAACATGCCATTGTACTACCCTATTCAAGCCGTGCCTGATAGAAAAAGTATGTATCAAACTATGATTGATGGTATTACTTCAGAAAATACCATTACAGAAGTTTTTGATGATGACCGTTTCGAAATCCCTTTGACGCCAGAGGAGGTAGAACAACGAATCTTTCAAGTAGATACTACTTTTGACCCAGATGATCCTTCTATTATTCTTTTGATTGATACTATTCGTGTTCAATCTGTAGATATTGTTGCATGGGATATTAAATCTGACTGGTACTTTGACAAGCAGCGTGGTGAAATGAAAAACCGAATTATTGGTATTTCGCCTCGAGTTAGAGATCCAAAAAACAAAAGTGAGATTTACAATCTATTTTGGGTATGGTTCCCAGATGCACGTTACGCTTTAGCCACAAATGTTGCTTACAACGTAAACAACAATAACCAGCGTTTAACATATGATCAGGTCATGCACTTGAGAATGTTTAAAGCTGTTATTTACAAAGAAGACAATGTTTACGACAGAGCCATTCAAGATTACAAGCGTAAGTCTGCGATGGACCAACTTTTAGAAGCACAATACTTACGTGAAAAGTTGAGAAACAAAGAACACGACATGTGGGAATTCTAAAAGAATTTCAAATAAAATATGGTAAAAGCCTCGAATTCGTTCGGGGCTTTTCTATTTTCGAAACATGTATGATTTTCTCATTGTTGGTCAGGGAATAGCTGGAACTACCTTGGCCCATCAACTCATTCAAAAGCAACTGAAAGTTTGTGTTATTGACAACAATCCCAGTTCATCATCCTCACAGATTGCATCTGGACTCTACAACCCTGTTGTTTTAAAAAGGATGAAAAAAGTATGGCACGCAGACTTCATGCTAGAAACGCTTCTGCCCTATTACCAAAACATAGAAGAACGAATTGATCGTATGATCATTGATTCAAATCAGGTCAGAAGAATATTCAATACTCCCGAAGAACAGAACAATTGGCATACACTCGTTGAAGATCCAAACTTTAAAGAACTTCTAGCCAAAGGAATTGAAGAAAATAACAATAATACAATTGCTGCTCCCTTCGCATTGGGAAGAGTTCTACAATCAGGAAGGATTAAAGTGAAAGAGTATTTAAAAGGCAGTAAAAATTATTTCATTGAACAACACGCTTACAAAGAAGACGAAATACTCTACCATGAAATACATGCTGAGAATGACAGCATTTCCTGGAAAAATTTCCATGCCAAACACATAATATTTTGCGAAGGACATCAAGCGAGATTTAACCCTTGGTTTTCTTATCTACCCTTTGCTTGTACAAAAGGCGAAGTGATGACCGTACGATCGGAAGCCAACATTAAACACCCGTTAAATGGAGGAAAATTTATTCTGCCTTTAGGTGATGATGAATATAAAGTTGGAGCTACCTACAATTGGGATGAATTAAATGAACAGACTACCGAGGAAGGACTGAATCAGTTGAAAGACGGCTGGAGCAAAATATCCTCATCCACATTCGAATTGAAACAACACTCTGCTGGAATTAGACCCAATACTAAAGACAGACGCCCTTTTCTAGGAACACACCCGGACCATCCGAATGTGCACATATTTAATGGGCTTGGTTCTAGAGGGATATTAATGGCTCCCTATTTGGCACAATGCATGGTCAACTATTTACTTAACCACGATTATCTGCATCCAGAAATGGATATATCAAGATTCAATGAAGATTAGCCTAGAGCATTTTTATCGTACTTCACAAAGATGTGGATGTAAGTTGATCTCGATAATCGGAACAAATAAGGGGAAAGAACTAACAATACACCAGCCAACAAAGAAATTGTAGCCCAAATACCAAGATCCAAAAAGACCGCACTTATAACATAAACCGCTACAAACAATGCCACCGAATAGGCATAGCTTACATACATGGCTCCATAATAGAAATTAGGCTCAGGCGAAAAACTCTGTTTACAAACAGGACATTCCTCATGCATTTTCGCCATATTCTTAAAATCATAAGCGTTCTTAGATTCAAAAAGATCCCCTTCATGACACCTTGGACACTTCATTCTTGTAATCCCGTAAACCTTTGATCCTTTTGTAAACATTCTATGTCTTTTTAGCGACACAAAACTAATACCTAAGGCATCAGCTAGCGTAACTCAACTCACATTTATTTCATGTAGATTTCACTTCTCTATAGATATCCAATAGATGCAATAATTACATTTGACACCTATGATCGGAATCAACAATATTGGACTTTCCTTTGGCGGATTCAGCCTTTTTGAAAACATCAATTTTCTAGTAAACAAGGGCAACAGAATTGGCTTAATCGGAAAAAATGGAGCTGGAAAATCTACTTTACTTAAGATTATTTCCGGAAGGCTAAGCCCAGATGCCGGGAACATATCGAAACCTAGTGGATCTAAAATAGGATTTCTTACGCAAGACATTCAACAAAAGAAGGGGATTACCATCTTGGATGAGACCAAATCTGCATTTGTAGAAATCGTTGAGCTTGAGCAAAAACTTGAAAAGCTCAACCATGAAATTTCTACAAGAACAGATTATGAATCAGATGAATACCATAAACTTTTAGAAGATCTTCATACGGCCACAGAACGATTTAGTCTTATTGGCGGGTATACCTACGAAGCAGATATAGAACGTGTATTAATGGGTCTGGGGTTTACACGAAAAGACTTTGATCAAAATATTGAAACGTTTAGTGGAGGGTGGCAAATGCGCATAGAATTAGCCAAACTACTTCTTCAAAAAAATGACCTTCTACTATTGGATGAACCTACCAACCATCTAGACATTGAATCTATCATTTGGCTTGAAGAGTTTCTAAAACAAGAAAACGCTACGGTAATTATTGTTAGTCACGACCGTGCTTTTCTAAATAACGTAACCAATAGAACCATAGAGATCACCTTCGGAAGAATCTACGATTACAATTTACCGTACAGCAAATACCTTGCTTTGCGCGATGATATCCGTGAAAAACAAGCTTCAGCAAAGAAAAATCAGGACAAAGAAATTGCTCAAACCGAGCAACTCATTGAAAAGTTTAGAGCTAAAGCTTCAAAAGCCTCATTTGCTCAGTCGTTGATTAAAAAGCTTGACCGAATGGAGCGTATTGAGATTGATGAAGAAGATACACGAAAAATGAAATTCAGCTTCCCTCCTGCTCCAAGATCAGGAACGGTAGTAGCAAAAGCAGACGATCTCACCAAGTCTTTTGGCGATAATACTGTGTTCTCCAAAGTGAATATTGAGCTCACTCGTGGCCAAAAAGTAGCCTTCGTTGGTCAAAACGGTCAAGGTAAATCTACCTTGGTAAAGATCTTAACACATCAATTGGAGTTTGAAAAGGGTACTGTACATGAGGGCCACAACATAAAGTTAGGATACTATGCCCAAAATCAAGCCGATAGCCTTGATGGAAAGAAAACCATATTACAGACTATTGAGGATGCCGCTGACGAGGATACTCGTAAAAAAGCGCGTACAATTCTTGGTAGCTTCATGTTTACGGGAGAAGACGTAGACAAAAAGGTGAGTGTATTAAGTGGTGGTGAACGAGGTAGATTGGCCATTTGTAAGATGCTCTTACAGCCCATCAACTTCTTGGTAATGGATGAACCGACCAATCATCTAGATTTAGTCTCTAAGGATGTCTTAAAACAGGCTCTATTAAATTATGATGGTACCATGATCATCGTTTCACATGACAGAGACTTTTTAGATGGGCTAGCCGAGAATGTATATGAGTTTAAAGAAGGACACGTTAAACAATACCTTGGCGGGATAGAATACTTCTTAGAACAAAGACAGGTAAATAACTTAAGAGAGGTAGAAAAAAGAGCCATTAAAAAAGCCGAAACTCCAAAAGAAAGTTCGAGTAATAAAGAAAACTATAAGCGTAAAAAAGAACTGGAAAAAGAGTTGCGAAAGGTGAAGAACAAACATCAAAAAATAGAGCAACGCATTGAAGATTTGGAAGAAGAGGTAAAATCCTTAGATCGAGATTTACAAGACCCTGAAAAATTTAAGCAGCTAAGCACCCAACCTAATTTTTACGAAGATTACGAACAAAAAAAAGAAGACCTAAACGAAGCAATGACCCAATGGGAAATGCTATCTGAGGATATTGAAACCAAAGAAACAGAACTCAAAAACCTGTAAGATGAAGAAACTACTCCTTGCGCTTTTTATTCCCTTTAACCTGCTAGCACAAAACCCAAAATTGGTAGTATGTGTTGTTGTTGACCAAATGCGATATGAGATGCTAGATCGATATGCATATAATTTTGGTACGGAAGGTTTCAATCGTTTAACGCAAGAGGGATTTTCATTCACTAATTGCAATTACAATTACATACCTACTTATACAGGGCCTGGTCACGCGACTATCTTTACAGGAAAAGATCCTTCTCATCATAAAATAATTGCGAATGATTGGTATGATCCTAACAAGGGTAAAACCGTTTATTGTGCTCTAGATAAAAGTGTAAAACCTGTTGGCACCAAAGACAGCGATTCTAAAAGATCACCCAAAAACATGAAGAGCAAGTCTTTAGCTGACTACGTAATTCAAGGGAAGAATGCAAAGTCTTATGGCGTTTCTGTAAAAGACAGAGGAGCGATCCTCCCAGCCGGTCAAAATGCCACAGGTGCTTTTTGGATGGATAAGGATGCCAATTTTGTAACGAGTACCTACTATTCAAAGAAACTCCCTAATTGGGTTTCAGAGTTCAATTCTAAAAAATACTCGGAACAATATTTAAAAAAGGGTTGGAACCTGAGTAAGGATAAAGGCGAATATAAAGCTAGTGATAAAGACAAAAGAAAGGTTGAGTCAAACACCTTTGGAAAGGTGGTTTTTCCTTATGACTTTACATCACTACTTGAAGAGAAAGGTCAAAGCATTGTAAAAAGTACCCCTTATGGAAATACGGTTCTTCTCGATTTCGCCTTCAATTTGATTGAAAATGAAAAACTAGGTGCTGATGAGATCACCGATTTTTTATCGATTAGTTTTTCGAGTACAGACTACGCAGGTCATGCTTTTGGCCCCAGAAGCGTAGAAATTGAGGACATGTACATTAAGTTAGATCTGGAAATTGAACGTCTTCTTAACTATTTGAATGAAAATATTGGAGAAGGCGAATACATTTTAATGCTGACATCAGATCATGGAGTAGTAGACTGTCCAGGTACTTCAACAAATCCTCTGGAATATGTAAACTCTAAAAAAGTTAAAACGTATTTAGACAGTGCTACCACAGCTTTTTGGGGATCAAGCTTAATTGAAGAGATGACAAACTACCAAATTTGGCTAAACCTCGACACTTTGGAGTTCCTCTCCTTAGATGTTGAAGACACAAAGTACTTCATTTCCATGCTGCTTGCTGAATATGGCGAGGGAAAGTATTTTAACAATGTGTGGATTAAAGAAGATCTAAACGAGTGTCAACAAGGGGATTGCTTAAAATTCAAAAAAGCCTATTCCGAAGAGTTGGCTGGAGATTTATTTTTCACATTGAATCCAGGTTATTTGCTTTCATCTAGAAGTACAGGAACTTCACATGGAAGTGGTTATGATTACGATACGCACGTACCATTTTTGCTCTATGGGCAGGGAATTAAGGCTGGTAACTCAAATAAAAATGTCATAGTTCAAGATATTGCTCCCACACTCTACGATCTGCTAAAACTTGAACACAACGCTAAGTTTGATGGTGAAAGTAGAAAGGCGTTAATGCCTTAATGGATATTTCCAAAAAAGAGATCTGGATGACTATACGGTAGATCGAACCATTCGCCCAAAGCAGGACTAGCTAGAACACCTTTATGCATGTACAAACCTGTTCTAATTTCAGGATGGTAGCGTAAGGTCTCCTCTATTCCACCTTCATCGCTAATCGTGAGCAATAAAGGTGCAAAAATGTTGCTGAGTGCAAATGATGCCGTACGTGCAAAGCGCGATGCTATATTGGGAACACAATAGTGAATAACGTTATACTTCTCGAAAGTAGGATTGCTCAACGATGTGATTTCTGAGGTTTCAAAACAACCCCCATGATCTATACTAATGTCAATCACCACGGATTTGGCCTTCATCTTCTGAACCATTTCTTCAGTAACCACACATGGGGTTCTGCCCGAAGTGGAGCGAATTGCTCCTATGGCAACATCGCACCTACGAAGTGCTTTCTCTAAAAGTTTAGGCTGCAAAACACAAGTGTATACAGGGCTCTTTAGATACTGTTGCATCCGCTTTAAGCGAGAAAGGGAAGTATCAAATACTTTCACATTTGCTCCTAAAGCGATAGCCGATTTCGCTGCATAGGTACCCACTGTTCCTGCTCCAATAATGACTACTTCAGTTTGAGGTACACCCGTAATACCGCCAAACAAATAGCCTTTACCATTTTCTCCTGTCAACAATTCTGCACCTAGCTGAACAGACGCGGAACCCGCAATTTCACTCATGCAACGCATTATGGGTAACATCCCTTCGTCATCAGTGATATTTTCAACAGCTATAGCTGTCGCCTTTTTTGACATTAATGATTTAAAATAAGCCTGGCTTCTTGTTTTTACTTGCAAAGCTGAAATCAGTGTCTGCCCCATTTTCATCATTTCCAACTCCTCATCGCTGGGTGGTTCTATCTTTAAGATGATCTGTTTCTCAAACACCTCTTTAGTGCTGTATGCTATTTGGGCACCTGCATCGCTGTAATCCTTATCGGTATAACGGGCCCCTAATCCAGCTCCAGATTCAATGACAACTTCATGTCCATTACTAGTCAGTAAATGCACACCTTCGGGAGAAAGACCAATACGCTTTTCTTGCATAAAAGTCTCTTTGGGTACTCCAATTTGTAATTTTTGCTTCTTGCGCTGAACTTCAATACGTTCTTCCTGAGGAAGTAGCTCTGTAAAAGATACTTTCAGTAATTCTTCGTTCATGGAAAAGTGAGAAGGTTAAAAAAGTTAAGGTAAGATTGTTGTTGAAGGAGTGAATTTGATACTTCTCGTGCCGTCATTTTCGTCTATCTCAATAAGTCCAAATTTTTCAGGCAATAAGTTACTGATTTTTTCAGGCCATTCTACCAGACATATGTTTCCAGAATATAAATATTCCTCAAACCCAAATTCATAAGCCTCATCCTCGTCTTCTAATCGGTAAAAATCAAAATGAAAAACCTTTCCTTTTGGCTCTGACCAATACTCATTGACAATAGAAAAAGTTGGGCTGCTTACCTCATCTTCAACTCCAAGCACTCTGCACAATACCTTTATTAAAGTTGTTTTACCGGCACCCATATTCCCTTTAAAAAGAATAACAGGCTCTTGTATTTGCTCAGCTATTTCTAAACTTACCTTCTTCAGCGCATCTAAGGATTCAACTTGCCAATTGAGCATCTTTTATTCAATATCTATTTGGTAGTACAATGAATCTTGAAGGCCACGTATAGAGGCATTGATTTGTGGATGTTCTCCTTGCCATGAAATGTTTAATAAGCCAAAGTTCTGTTGGCTAATAACCGGACCCACTCTAAATCTATTACTATCTGCTTCGGCTATAAAAGGATGATTTAATCCACTTGAAGTGACATCATAAATAGGCTCTTTTCTCATCACTTTAGATACCTCTCCAAAATGGCGATCCCCACTAATCAATACCACTTTTGCTGCTGACTGATTGATCAATGTCATTAGTTTCTCTTGAGCAGTTGGGAAGTTAGCCCATTTTTCCCATCCGTGATCTTGAGCCAATACCTGAATTGAACTTCCTATAATTACTACCTTGGCATTTGTGTCGCTCATTTCATATTCTAACCATTCCCACTGTGCCTTTCCTAACACATCTCCTTTGGGGTTGGCCGTGTATCTTTTGTCCGGATCTTCATCTTCAACCAAAGAATCTCTGAAATAACGCGTATCCAATAAGATTACCTTGATCTCGTCATAATCTCCAAAAGATCTACTGTTAAATACACCTTCTCTAAAGCGAATATCATCTCCTTCATCTACTTTTAGAAAGTTTAGTAAAGCATCTTTACTTTCATCTTTAATCCCCCATTCTTTACCGGCATCATTCTGGCCATAATCATGGTCATCCCAAGTACCCATTATCTTAACACCGGTATTTACAAATCGTAGATAGTGATCTTCTTCTTCCAGTTTTTGATAAGCCGCAATAATGCTGTCGTGAACATCTGAGTCGGCATAAACATTATCACCTAACCATATAAAAAGATCAGGTTCTTGATTGGCAATTGATTCGAAAATTGGGCTAGGCTCATCCTCATCATTACAGGAACCAAATGCGATCTTCATCGATTTATAGGCTCTTGTTTCCTTTTGTGATTCAACCTCTTTTTTAGGTTCTTCACTTCCACATGAAATAAATACTAAAGCCGAAGCAGCAAGCAATAGG
>JAOARK010000137.1 GCA_025210575.1 Schleiferiaceae bacterium | reverse complement strand
AAGCGCTCTTCATAGGTAGGTTGCAGTTTTCGGTGTACCGATTGAATCTCTCCATTTGCATTGATGTAAACTAGAGAACAATAGAGACTATGTCCCCCTCGGTTTTTAGCACGCTCGATGATCCCAAGGTAGATAGCCATAGTATGTTTTTGTGCTGAAGCGCAAATCGCATTCAAATCTCCAGCTTCTATTTGCACAGCATTTCTGGTGTAATGGGCATGAATCTCCTTTTGCGCTGGGTTATCGAATTCAGACCCATTAGTAAGCGATAACCAAAAGGGATAGCCCGGTAAGAGCGCTTCGCCAAAGACCAAGAGTTCGCATTTATCGGCAGCAGCTTGGTCGATGGTTGTTAGAATTTTATCAATGGTTTTTTCTTTGTCTAGCCAAACGGGTGCAATTTGGGCCATGCCAATTTTGAGAAGATCTTGCATGTCCACTAAAATAGAGAATGAATACAGAAGGTTCTATTCGTTTGCTCTCACCTGAATGATCTCGAAGTCTTCTGCCCAATCAGAGCCGAAGCCTTGCCAATGCATTGTATCCCCTTTAAAGGTAACGTTCCAATAGCTATCGTCATTTTCGCCTGCATCGCTATCAAGAAATAATTGTTTGTTATCGGTATTGAAGCTGTATTTACCCGTGTTCTCACCAAATGGGCGTCCACCACTTTTAAAAGTGCTGTCTGCATTGAATGAAATGTATCGCTCATTGTGCGGATCATGTTGTTCGGTTACATCTTGTCCGCTTTGAACAACTTTGTACATCATCCATTTACCGCTTATTCCATTTTCTGATCTTGAAGTACAGCTTGCCAAGAGGAATGTTATTGCTACTAGACTTAAATATTTCATTTGATTTTAGTTTTAAGTATCGTTTGTGTTAGTTCTATTTCATTGACTTGATTACCCACATTTGTGAGAAATGCCAAGATGAGTTCTCCATTGTTCACATTGACCAGCATGCTTTTGTAACCTTCGGTACGGCCTCCATGAATGATGTATTCTTCGTCTATACCGAGATTGCCCATAGCATATTCTCCTCCGTCAAAAACCACAAAACCGTAACCATAAGAAATGTTTTCCTCTATTTTTTTGAGGTGGTTTGTAGTCATTAATCGGTAAGACGCTTTAGAGATGAATTCTCCGCTCATCAATAGATTCGACCAATTATAAAGGTCTGCGGAGGTGGAAAATATTCTTCTCCCTAATGAAAGGTCGATAAAATTGTTTCTCCGATAAGTTGAGTCACTTGTAGCGAAGGTGTATCCTTCGGCTACTCGTTTATGGACTTTTTGGTTATCTGTCTCAGAAAAAGTATTTGTAAGCTGAAAGGGTCGACAAATCTTTTCTTGAAGAATGTCATCAAAAGATTGATTATAGATCTTCTCGAGGATTAGTGTTAGCAAGTGGTATCCGAAATTGGAATAGTAAAATTGTTGACCAGGTTGGCCCACTGGCTCAAGGGTACTTATAAACTTGGCATATGCAGTATTAGTAAATGACCTCCGTTTAAACGATTCGAATTGATCTGCTTTCAAAGTTTCATCCACAGCATCGTAATCGGGTAAGCCAGAGGTATGCGTAAGCAACTGATGAATAGTGATCAATGAATCAAAAGGTAGTTCTGGAAAGAAATCAAGAAGTCGATCTTCAAGTGAAAGTTCACCTTCCTCAACCGCTTTCAAAATGAGTCCTGCTTGAAACGACTTGTTCAACGAAGCAATATCGAATCGAGTGTCTTTTTTTATGGGTGCATTCCAAGTGTGGTCAGCGGTACCTGCAGCATAATTCATTAATATCTGGTCTTGGCTACCTATCACCAAAGTTCCATCAAAAGCACTGTTCTGATGTCTTTCGTTTATGAGTTGCTCAATCTCTCTTATCCACTGAGAACTTTCCTCTGATTTCTTTTCTGAGTTATCGCATCCCGCGAAAACGATAGAAAAAAGGAAAAGGATAAGTAGAGGGTTTTTCATAGGGTACTTCCAGTAAAAGAAATGTGAGATGTTGAGCAGTTTAATTCGTTTATAATTAGACGATTGTTTTGCGTAATTCGTTGGAGGTCGCCCAAAAAGCTATAGTGAGTTGGCTTTTCGCTCATAGTATACCTCAAGTGTTTCTCCAGTAGAATAGCCCTCAATGAGTAATGGTAAGTTGATGCTAGCCTCTTCAAAAAAAGGTAATTCTCCAGTTTCTAGTTTGTGGTCTAATTCTTCTTTGTCAACGAATTGTTGAGCATGATCCAAATAAGTTCCGCTCATTAAATGCCTGAATTCATGTTGAAAAATCACAGCTGCAAATCCTTCTAGCTTTCCTGAACGCAATTCACCTTTCTCATTCTGACATTCGTATTCAATCCATTTGAAAGTGGCCACATTCCCTCTTTTTTCGCCATGCGCGCTTAGGCAGCCATGCCAAAAATTCATTCTTTCTTTTGAAGCCTTGGTGATTCTTGGGTTGATGAATATTTGTTTGGGGACCGCTCCTAATACTTTATATCTGGGGTTGTCTGCTTCTGCTTCAATGATAAAAATCTGCAGTCGTTTCCCTAATTGATTGGCGGCAATTCCCACTCCGGCTTTTCTCAGCATTACTGCATACATGCTATCTTTAAAGGTGTGAAGTTCATTAGAATTGAATTCATTTTCTTCAATTCTTCTCGGAGCTACATACAAAGAATTCTCTTCTCTTCCTTCTTCAGTTTTTGGAATGTGCTGAACAACTTCAAAACCCTGTTCAGGAATTTCAAAAGTGAGTGATGGATCTTCAGCGCAGGCCATAAAAACGAATGAAATTAAAAGTGTAAGACTGAAATGGTGAGCTTTCCAATAAAATGACATTTGAGATAGTTATTAATGAGTCTGTCCAGCAAGAATGGTATTTGTTGAGGTCTTGTTCAAGGCGTACTCCAGTATAAAGCATTTGTGATCGCAAAATTGGTGCTCAATGCTTATCCATCCTACAGAACCGCTAGGGAGCTTAACACCTACGTAGCCTGTTTTTCCGAAACTATAACCAGTTGCTACTCCTTTTTCATAAATACTTCCGTTGAATACAAACAGTTCTTTTTGCGAAATGGTATCACCTAAGGCATAGGGTATTACACCTTGCACCCCATTGTGCCGCGTTACCGCTATACCACCGTCAGGAGATAGGCTTTCGATACTCAGTCTTCTCAAGTAATTGACACAAGGAGAACTATTGCTGAGGTGTTCATATCTGTGGCGGTATTCAATTTTGAAATCATTTTGCCCGTCTCCATCCATGTCTATTTCGGTAAAGTCAATACCATTATCTGGAGCAGGTATACACGTACATGGATTAAGCGGAAGAGAATAAACACTGTCTACCGCTGAAACCAATAAATCAGGTTCTGGGTTGGAATACATTATGGAATCGAAAAGTGGAGCAGGTGGTGGTTGCTGCTGAGTTTCTTTTTTACAAGAACACAGCAATAGAGATACAAGGCAAAGAATGGTGACTAAATACTTCATGAAAATGAACCTATTGAATCAAAATTTGAAGATAATGATCTTTGTTCAATGTCACTTATGGGCTTTTCTGTACTGCTCCAAAACCTTTCTCAATGGAGCACCTTTCTTTTGGTCAAAACCAGATAATCGATAATCCAGGTCATTTTCTTCGCAGAATAACTTGAATTCTTCATATCGCTTTAGGTTGTGTCGTGCGACCTTATAGTAACCAGGTACAGTGTCTATGATCTGTTCAGCAATTTGATGTTCATGAAAACGGTAGGTAATTTGAAATGTTCGTGGCTTTCTTTTCAAAGCAATGTCCATGTAATTGGAGTTTCTTTCTGTGGTCACAACTGTATTGCCTTCTGCACGAATCTTTAGCAACTTCATTTGAGAGTCTAATTCCTTGCCGTATAAGATCATATCGATCAAGTACCCCTTGTTGGCGATCTCTAGACTTCCATCTAAAAAAGTCTCTTTATAACCGTCATTAATCAGAGCCTTCACTTT
>JAOARK010000136.1 GCA_025210575.1 Schleiferiaceae bacterium | reverse complement strand
GAATAGGGTAGAAACGAATAGACTAAGTACAATGGATTTGACGTACATAAAGATTGTTTGTCGGGTTTGTTTTGCTTGGGGCTGAAATTAATTTTTGGAATTCAGAATAAAAAATGTGTTACATTGGTTTGTTTCAAGGGGCGCTCATGTTCATTGACAAAGAACTACTCGGTGAATGGAAGAATTGAACTTTGAATTATGACCAAATAGTGTTCAAATTTGATTTTATTAGCCGTACCCAATGAAAGTCGAAATAATTGAGCGGAAACTATATAAAAGACGAGAGGTCTGGAAGAAGAGAGGAGCCTAAAAGACGAGCAGAGCCTAGAAGAAGAGAAAAGCTTGGAAGAAGAGAAGAACCGAAAAGAAGGAGCTTTAATATTCAAAAGCTCAATGTCAAAAAAGCTTATCCATTACTGCTTCAGATTTTTAACCTGTTCTTTTTCTTCTACATTATTCCAGATGATTTAGCAGAAAGCTTTAGCATATTACTCGCTATTGTTGGAGGAATCACCACCATGATACTAACCTTTTGGATGGCGTTTACATACGTTCCTAAACTTTATGAAGAGGTGCCCATTTTTGCAGGTCTACTCTGCATTTCAACGCTCTTTTTGTTTGGTATAGCCATGATCTATAAAACAGTGAATTTTGGGACAAACCAGCTTAATGAAAACGGCATTGTGGTAAAAGCCAGAATTATTGATAAAACTAAAATTTACGGAAAGCCTCCGAGTACAACCCAATACATGGAGGTAAGGTTTAAAACCGAAGCAAATAAGTGGCATAAGGCAACCATAGATCTAACAAGCTCAGAATATAACCGCTACCATGAGGGGGACGAGTTGTTTATTCGCTATTCTTCTAAATATCCAGATATTGCCCGAATTGCTTACGATAAGTTTTGATTTGATGCTCAGAACTTAGTTCTAGACATTCTTTTCAGAAGAATGTTTTATCCTCTTGTGCATTGCACTTATACACATATTTTTGCCGCCTAAATTTTGTAGTGATGAAAACCAATTTTATAGAAGAGTTAAAATGGCGTGGAATGTTGCATGACATGATTCCGGGAACGGAAGAATTATTGCAAAAGGAAGTGGTTAAAGCGTATGTTGGTTTTGATCCTACTGCCGATAGTTTAGGTGTCGGTAATCTTGTGCCAATCATGATGTTGATGCACTTTCAGCGCGCAGGACATAAACCTGTAGCATTGGTTGGGGGCGCAACTGGAATGGTAGGTGATCCTTCTGGTAAATCTGCAGAACGAAATCTTTTGGACCTAGAGACATTGAAACACAATGTAGAGTGCCAGAAAAAGCAGTTGATGCAGTTCCTCGATTTCGATAATAAAGAGAATGGTGCAGAATTAGTGAACAACTTAGATTGGTTCAAGGAGTTTGGATTTTTAGAATTTATTCGTGAAGTAGGAAAGCACATCAGTGTCAACTACATGATGGCAAAAGATTCTGTTAAATCTAGATTAGAATCAGGAATGTCATTTACGGAGTTTTCGTACCAATTGATTCAAGGCTATGATTTTTACCACTTGTGGAAAGAAAAGGGCATCAAATTACAGATGGGTGGATCTGATCAGTGGGGAAATATTACAACAGGAACTGAATTGGTAAGACGCCTTGGTGGCGGAGAGGCCTTTGCTGTGACCACTCCATTGATTAAAAAGGCAGATGGTACTAAGTTTGGAAAATCAGAAGGTGGAAACATTTGGTTGGATCCTAAGAAAACATCCCCATATAAGTTTTACCAGTTTTGGTTGAACGCGAGTGATGCGGATACAGAAACTTACATTAAAATATTCTCTACCAAATCTAAGGAAGAGATTGAAGCATTGATCGCAGAACACCAAGAGGCACCGCATATGCGAGTGTTGCAAAACGCGTTAGCTGATGAAATCACAACACGAGTGCATAGTGCTGAAGAATTAGAAAAAGCAAAGGTTGCTAGTAGTATTCTTTTCGGGAAGGCTACAGAAGAAGCGCTGCGCTCTTTAGATGCTGAAACTTTATTTTCAGTTTTTGAAGGTGTGCCTCAGTTTACCATCTCTAAAGATGAGTTGAATGAAGGTCTAGGTATTGTTGAATTTTTAGCTCAAAAAACGAGTGTTTTTCAAAGTAATGGAGAAGCAAGAAAAATGGTACAAGGCAATGGTGTTGCTGTCAATAAAACGAAAGTAAAGTTAGATAAGGCCATTAATCAAGATGATGTGAATGCTGGAAAATATATTTTGGCCCAAAAAGGGAAAAAGAACTATTTCTTGATTACGGTAGAATAAACTTTTAAAAGATATGATTTGAGCCTCGCTTTTCGCGGGGCTTTTTTATTGCTGCACCACTAACTTCAAAGATTTCACAATTTCATTCTCGTAATAAATATGAGCAATATATAAGCCTGCAGGAAGATGATTTAATAAAGTTGGGATTCCTTTATCAATTTTTTCATTCATTAGTTTTTTACCATTGAGCGTTAGTAGTTCATAACGCCAGGAATCATCATTAAAAGGGATGTTAATTTGAATTTCGTTCTTAGCTGGATTGGGATAAATTAGAATATTCGTTAGCTGGTTTTCTGTTAAACTAACGTAACCATCCATAGTGATGTTAAGTGTATCTGATTGAAGACAACCCCATTTGTCAATTCCGAGACTAAGCAAGGTCATTGTATTTCCAGAAACTAATTGATTTGAATCAACAAATGCATAGGCCAGTGTAGAGATTGTATCTCCACTAGTTTGATTAATCCATATATGATTTGTGAAACCATTGTTACAATGAACTGTGTCTCCCTCTAAAGTAAAGGTGAGATCAGGTCCTAGATTTATTTTCTCTCTAGATATCGCTCTAGTAATTTTTACACGTTCAGAATGACATGTACCCAAATAATTCGTGCCAAAATGGTAATGGAATTTAGCGGTGATATAACGAGGGTGATAGATGTTGCCAAAGTTGTAGGAAATTCCAGAGCCAGAGAGAAAATCTATTTCTGAAGTACTCACTACTTTGGG
>JAOARK010000135.1 GCA_025210575.1 Schleiferiaceae bacterium | reverse complement strand
TTCTGCCATGAAGGCGAGCCTGTTACCACTCCAAAAGGTAAGTTTCCACGTTGACTATTAGCCGTTACATCCGTGGGGTACAAATGGTGCATATCACTTTTCATTGGAGTAGCACTACTAAACAAAGATTGCGGCCAAGTGTGCTCGCAATTAAAGTTGTTTGCATTTGCGCCAGAGCGCGTATTAAAAGTTGCAGTCCTTCCAGTATACACGCATTCTACATCTCCATTTACATTGTCTATAGAACCATACATTTTATCGCGTGCACCGTTATACCCTTTATCAGAGTAATTCTGTGCAAGGAGTGACTTGAGCGTATTCTTTAAAACTTGTTCGCTCTTATTCTTCGTTGTACTGTAATAGCTGTTAGAAAATTCACCTTGCCCTTCAACTCCAAGCGTTATAGCGCCACGGCTTTCGGTTTTAAAAACAATAATTTGTTCATACTTCATATTCTGATCTGGATTAAACCGAACAGAAACTTGAGTTGAACCAAATGCGGGAACCATAAAACTACTGGGCCATACTGAAAACGCTTCTGTTTCATAGTATTCAAAACCGTGAACAGAATTTATTTTTAAATCAAAAGGAAGGTGATTGAAGATGGTAACCATCAACGTATCCGTTTCCGTTTCATTTACACTTCCAAAATCAATATGAGTAGGTTGAATAGCAAATTGAGCACTTAACCATCCACTTAAGGAAAGCAAGCAAACCAGAAATATTTGTTTAACGATTGAAAACCGCACCATGTTCTAATATTTGTTGTGCTAAATTTAAGCTCTTTTTTACGGACCAACCATTTTTTACTCTTACTTCAAAAAGCTGTCCCTTGCTTAATTGAACCTCTTCATTTACTTCGTCATAACTCAACACCTCTGGCACATAAGGCACTGCTTCAATTTTGATTTCTTGTTTTGTACTCAGATCAAACTGAAAAAGCCCTCCGTTCTTGGCGTACAATAATTGATCGTCATCTATATACACGGCATCATTAACCACAGCGTTGGAAGCGGCTTTTAATTCATTAACAACTCCGCCTTCCGTTAAACCATACACTCTTTCATTTTTTGTCACCACTAAAGCCGAACCATTATAATTCTTAGTGTAAATGATCTCTTGATCAGCTACAGGAATTTCAGACAACAGAATCCCAGTAGAAGACGAAAATCTGAACACTTTCTTTCCTATGCCTGGCTTCTGCGCAAAAACCATCCAGCTACTATTGGTTTCAACAATATGCTCTCCACTCCAGCCAATAGGCAGCAATAAGGTTCGTTTCGTTTCATTATTAGCTCCTAAAATTTGAACAGCCCCTTGATAAGACATAATCGCAAACCCTTCATTCACCAATCCTATTCCCGTAAAGTGTGGAGAACCTCCAGGATTAACAGCGTGAGAAACGGAGTGAATTAAATTGTTTTGATCATTATCTATTAGCCCTTCTATCCCTTCGTTTCTAGGCAATGTTTTTACGCGTTGCTCTCCATTCCAAATTTCAAACCCTAAAAGATCTCCTGCAGAGGTATAAACCAATTTTCCATTTCCTTGTTCTGGATAATACTCTACAGCAATTCCATTGGTATTTTCTCTTGCTATATACCAACCCTGCCTAACCTTAGGTATGCCAGCAACCTGAATTTGCTGAAAACCACTCGCATAATTCTCATCATTATAAGCGCGTACTCTAATATGGTACACTCCTGAGGTTAGATCCAAATTAGAAATCTCAAACCACCTTGTAAAATGCATGGGGTTAGTTACTGGTGTGACCGATGATGACGTTTGAACAGGAAGAAAATTCTCATCCACCACAGTAACCTCTACCCGTCTTAAATTATCGTCACTTGCTTTTGCTTCAACCAACAAAGTATCACCTACTGTAAAATGTGAATTTGCAATTGGTTGAATCACTTCAACAACTGGAAAAGAAGTGTTCTCTTTCTTGCAAGAAAACCCACAAATAAGCATCAAGACTAACGTCCAATTTTGTACACGTTTATTTATTAACATTCGCTAATTTCTTCCCTTTCAATAGACCTATTTATATACTTTTGGTTGCATGTCTGCACAACAAAATAACCCCGCGCAATTTAGCGCAAATAAGAACCAGGTGGTATCCTTAGAGAAAGGAAGAATACCCCCTCAAGCCATTGACATTGAAGAAGTTGTAATTGGCGCACTACTTATAGATAAGAGCGCGGTGAACGATGTTGTAGACATTTTAGAAGCGCATTGTTTTTACAAAGACGCACATGTTTGGATCTACGAAGCGGTTAAAGATCTCTTCGGAAAATCTGAGCCCATCGATATTATTACAGTTGCAACCTATTTAAGAAAAAATGGAAAGATAGACGCCATTGGTGGAGAGTACTATTTAGCCATGCTTACCCAAAAGGTTTCATCTGCAGCACACATAGAATATCATGCGCGTGTAATACTTCAAAAATACCTCCAAAGAGAACTGATTAGAATTTCTTCTGAAATCATCAATGATGCTTTTGATGAAAGCACAGATGTCCTTGAATTGTTAGACAAAGCGGAAGACAAGCTGTTTCAAATCGCTGAAGGAAACATTAAGAAGAACTACGAATCCTCTCATAGTTTAATTGTTCAAGCACTTAAAAACATTGAAGACATTTCGAAGCGAGAAGGAATGAGTGGTATTCCTTCAGGTTTTACCAAACTCGATGCTTTGATCTCTGGTTGGCAACCTTCTGATTTGGTAATCTTAGCTGCTCGTCCGGGTATGGGGAAAACGGCCTTTGTACTTTCTATGGCAAGAAACATGGCTGTAGAACACAATGCCGCGGTAGGAGTATTTTCATTGGAGATGTCTTCTGTGCAGTTGATCACTCGCTTGATCTCTTCTGAAACCGGGTTGAGTTCTGAAAAATTGAGAAAAGGAAACCTCGATGATGTAGAGTGGAATCAATTGCTTACTAAAGTAAAAACGCTAGAAAATGCACCACTTTTCATTGACGACACTCCTGCACTTTCGGTTTTTGACCTTCGCGCCAAGTGCCGAAGACTAGTAGCTCAACACGATGTGAAAATTGTGATCATTGATTACTTACAGTTGATGACAGCTGGTGGATCCGGAGGAAACCGTGAACAGGAAATATCTACCATCTCTCGATCGTTAAAGAGTATTGCCAAAGAATTGAACATCCCTGTGATAGCACTTTCGCAGTTGAGTCGTGCAGTGGAAACAAGAGGTGGAAACAAGAGACCTCAACTTTCTGACCTTCGTGAATCTGGAGCGATTGAGCAGGATGCCGATATCGTATCCTTCATTTTTAGGCCAGAGTACTATAAGATTGAAGAATGGGAAGATGGCACTCCATGTGCTGGCCAAGGTGAGATTATTGTGGCAAAGCACCGTAATGGTGGATTGGACGATATTCGACTTAAATTTGAGGGCCACATGGCTAAATTCTCTGATCTTGACGAAGGTGATGACTTTTTAGGCGGTGAGCAATTAATTGGCAGCAGTATGAATGGCGATGACTACAACCCAATGGGTGGTGGTATGAGTCCTAATTTAGAACCGGGTGAAGATCCTTTTTAAACTTCTTTTTGTTTTTCTTTTTACAGGTACGCTGAGTGCACAAAGCATCCTTTTGCCCATGGATGAGAATGGGCAGCGCAATCATTTAAAGGCTTATGGAATTGCTTTTTGGGTTTTAAACCAAGATGTTTCTATTCATTGGTTACTCAACTATAGAGGTGGTAGTTTCTTATTGCCATTCAGCGAGAACATCAAGCAAGAATGCCAAATTAGAGGAGTGAGCTTTGAGGTGATCTCTACAGCTAAAGCGGGAACTATTTTCAAGGAAATAGCCAGCCCCACAGTCAATATGGAGGCTGTCAAATTAGATAAAGCCCCGAAAATTGCTGTCTACTCCCCAAAAACAAAACAACCATGGGATGACGCGGTGACCATGGTGCTGACTTATGCTGAAATCCCTTACGATGTAGTCTACGATAAAGAAGTATTGGGCGATAAATTGACCGAATACAACTGGCTGCATTTACACCATGAAGACTTTACGGGTCAATACGGGAAATTCTACCGTTCCTTTAAAAATGCTCCGTGGTACATACAACAGAAAAAAGAATTTGAAGCCGTTGCTCGTGAAATGGGATACGATAAAGTTTCGAAAGAGAAGCTGGCGGTGGCTAAGAAAATACAAGAGTACACAGCCGGTGGAGGTTTTCTCTTTGCAATGTGCTCCGCAACTGATAGCTATGACATCGCATTAAGTGCAGACGGTGTAGATATCTGCGAACCCATGTTTGATGGCGATCCTTCCGAACCCAATTACCAACAGAAAATCAATTACGATAACACTCTAGCGTTTACAGATTTCACTTTGGTGAAAGACCCGAACACGTATGAATTTTCGAATATAGATTCTCGCCACATGAACGAGGTAGATGCCAAATCGGATTTCTTTACGCTCTTCGAGTTTTCGGCAAAATGGGATGTTGTACCTACTATGTTATGTCAAAATCACACACGTGTTGTAAAAGGGTTTATGGGCCAAACTACGGCTTACCGAAAAGATTTGATTAAATCAAATGTATTGATCATGGGGCAGAATAAAGCTGCTAACGAAGCACGCTATATCCATGCTGAATATGGTAAAGGTTTTTTCACTTTTTACGGAGGACATGACCCGGAAGACTACAGACATTATGTAGGCGACCCTAAAACAGATCTCGATTTATTCCCAAATTCTCCGGGCTATCGTTTGATCTTAAATAATATTCTATTCCCAGCAGCCCGGAAGAAGAAACAAAAAACTTAATGATTCCGTTTAAATAGTGAGCATTAGTCTTTGTGAAAAAAACGAGGTGTGCGCTTACCTTTTTTAATTCCACCGGAATTCAACAAGTCTTAACTAGACTCTCTAAAGATTTCAATACTCAAATAGAAACCTATTGAATATTTCTAAAATGGCTAATTAAAGATTCTCGTTCGTTTTAAGAACAATATAAATGCGGTGGCAGATACAATCGTTACCCCTAACCACATAAAGCCTTCATTCCATTCCATTAAAATAAACTTGCCCAGAGTGAATAGTAAGCCATAGGTCATAGCCACCGCACTGATCCAACAAACAAACAAGTTGAACAGATTAGACTTTCTAATGCCTTCCTTTTGCTGCCTAAATTCCCCCCAGGCACCGTCAGGTTGAATTCTATCAAAGAAGTGATTCAATGTTTTTGAATTTGTTGGCTCTGTTATAAATGTGACCACAATCCAGCTAAGGGTGGTAATTCCCACTGTGACGAAAAAGCTATAAGGGAATTCAAGGTCAAGTACAGTATGAGCAATGGTATACCCAACAAATGGTGCAATGGTAGCCATAATTTCACTCCATGCATTGATGCGCCACCAGTACCATCTCAAGATCAATACCAATCCCAATCCAGCACCGCATTCCATGATAAATTGCCACACTGAAGTAATACTGTTGATGTACCAACTCACTCCAAGTCCAATAATCATAAGTAATACTGTTGTTACTCGAGATGCTGCAACAAATTTCTTCTGGGCGTCAGTGGCCGTACTCACACCATCATCTAATAAATCACCCTCTTTCGGTTTATAAATAAATCGTGCGTAGAAATCATTCACTAAAAAACTTGCACCCCAATTCAGTTGAGTAGAAATGGTACTCATGTACGCAGCAAAAAAGCTTACTAACAAAAGCCCCATTAAGCCAGCAGGCAAAAATTGCTTCATGGCAAATACATAGCCATACCTCTTGTCATTTTTATAGGTGATGGCCGCTAGTTTCTGCTCGTCATTTCCTGCCCAACTATAAACTTCATTTCTTAGTTCTTCAACCTTGGGGTCAATTTTATCCTTAGTAGACAACCAGCTTTCGTAGGCACGATCGTCCATGAAGAAAACACTTTCCTCAACCCCTGTTGCAGTAGAAAACTGCTCCAATTTGTGCTCTAAGTTTTCAGGAAAATCATTCGCCGGAAGATTATACAAAACAATTGCACTTAAACCCACCAATATCCAAGGCCAAGGACGAATGCAATAGTGAGCAATTTGAAAGAACAAGGTAGCACCAACCGCATGTTTTTCATTTTTGGTACTCATCATGCGTTGAGCAATATATCCGCCTCCTCCAGGCTCAGCTCCGGGATACCAACTTGCCCACCAAATGAAACCAAAAAATGCCAAAAACTGAGCAGCCGAAATACTCAATGCCTCTGCCGTGCTTGTCACTTTACTTATCGTTGGAAAAAAATCTAAAGCTCCAGTGGGCACAGCCGATTTCAGCCCTTCAATTCCACCAACTTCTTCAGAATTCACAACAATGAATGCTAAGATTACGCTTCCAGTTATGGCAATAACAAACTGAATGACATCGGTTATAACCACACCCAACAAGCCAGAAAGGGAACTATAAACAGCCACGAGTGCCATACCGATTCCGGTATACACAAAAGCATCTACTTTAGAAATACCAAAAAAACCTTGAAGAATAGTGATCATGGCTAGGTTCACCCAACCAATGACTAAAACATTCATAAATAATCCCATATAAATGGACTTGAAACCGCGCAGGAAAGCCGCAGGTCTTCCAGAGTATCGTAACTCAATAAACTCTATCTCCGTAACAATGTTGGCTCTTCGCCACATATTGGCAAAAAAGAAGGTGGTCAACATTCCTCCCGCCAACAAATTCCACCATAGCCAATTACCAGAAATACCATAATCTCCCACCAATTCGGTAACTGCCAAAGGAGTATCAGCAGCAAATGTGGTAGCCACCATAGAGATACCAGCTAGATACCAAGGTAGGTTTCTACCCCCTAAAAAGAAATTAGTAAGGTTACCCCCTGCTTTTTGAGTGTAACTTATTCCCACACCAATAATCAGTACCAAAAAACCGATAATTACAATCCAATCTATGGTTTGTAGCATATGCAATAATATTTTGAAAGGATACTTATGAAATTCCCAAGGCGACCAAACGTAAGAATAAATTAGTAGCTCGTCTTCAATATTCTAATGAATAATTAATTTTAACGGATAATAGAAAACAACGAAAAATGAAAAAAATTCTACTACTGCTCATTGTTGGTTTGACGGGTGTCGCAATGGTTAATAAAGGTGACCTTAACATTGGTGATAGCGCACCAATGGCCGACAGCAAAATGGAAGACATTACGGGTAAAAAAGTAAGTCTGAACGATGCAAAAATGAAGAATGGCCTTTTAGTGATCTTTTCTTGCAATACTTGCCCTTATGTAATTGCGTGGGAAGATCAATACCCAAAGCTCAAAGATCTTGGTAAAAAGCACAAAATTGGAATGGTGCTAGTAAATTCTAATGAAGCCAAAAGAAAGGGAGACGACTCTATTGAAGAAATGCGAACCCACTCAAAAGACGCTGGCTACAACATGGATTACTTGGTAGATCCTAATTCTGAATTGGCCAATGCCTTTGGTGCCAACACAACACCGCATGTTTATTTATTTGATGGTGACATGAAATTAGTATACAAAGGTGCTATAAACGACAAGTTTGAAAGCAGTGAAAAGACAGCCAAAAAACACTACTTAGAAGATGCAATGAATGCACTGGGAAAAGGAAAAGAAATTGAGTTGAAAGAAACTCAAAATCGCGGCTGCAGCATAAAACGTGTTTAAAAAAAGAAATCCCGATCGACTTGAAGCCGATCGGGATAAACCAAAACCTATGAAAAAACTACTACCCTCACATTAATAAGCGACACACCTCTACTTAATCCGCAGAAAATTTTTTAAAAAATTTGCTTTTTGAGTTAAATCAAGGAACACAACACATTCAACATCTGGCTATTAGTAATGTCCACTAAAAAACCTAGGATAAAAATTACATGAGTAGTTGAAAGTAGCCCAATGAATTCTATATTAGCGTTGCCTTACAAATAAAAATCCCCGCAAGCTTGAGACAAACGGGGACTTAATCAAAACCTATGAAAAACTACTACCTTTCTTCAATAACATGTTGTTATTAAAGGGCTGCAAAAGTAAGTTGTAGCCTTTTTTATTCCCATCACATTTCAGAGCTAATTTGTTGGTTATTTAACAGGAGATTGAAAAAGAAATCCCGATCAAGAACTGACCGGGATTCCACTAACCAAACCAAAACCTATGAAAAAATTCATATACTACTAAAGCGTCAGCTCCACATAAAGTCCGCATAAAATCTTTTATTTTTTTTAGGAACAGGATAGAAAAAAGAAATCCCGACCGACTTAAAGCCGATCGGGATAAACCAAAACCTATGAAAAAACTACTACCCTCACTATATTAAGCGACACACCTCTACTTAATCCGCAGAAAAAATTTCGAAAAAAAAGAACCCCGGCCAAAGACCGGGGTTCACTAACCAAACCAAAACCTATGAATAAGAAATATTCATACACTTATAAAGCGACAATCATTCGATAGTCCGCAATAAAAAAATCCCGACCGGTGAAAACCGATCGGGATTTAAACCAAAACCTATGAAAAAACTACTACCCTCACTATATTAAGCGACATGAAAAATTAAATCCGCAGAGAAATTTCACTTTTTTTAGGATTGACTATACAACGGAGTGAATATTGTGAACATGAAAAGAAAAGAACCTGTACAAGTTGTTTGTGCGGTATTAATGAAAGAAGATAAAGTACTTCTTTGCCAGCGCTCTGCTATTCAAACTTCTCCCTTGAAATGGGAGTTACCAGGGGGCAAAGTAATGGAGAGTGAAACCTTAGAGGAAGCGTTAACGAGGGAACTTGATGAAGAACTGAATATCAAACCAATCATACACGAATTCACTTGCACAAAAAGTGATCAAATAAAAGACATTGAATTACATGCGTTTTTATGCTCTATGCCATTGAATAAGCAGATTAAGTTAACAGAGCACAAGGATGCAAGATGGACTACAATAGACAATGCGCTTCTACAAGATTTATGCACCGCAGACAGAGAGATACTTCTTTATATTAGTAATCAAAGTAGATTTCAAACAGAATAGATTAAATAGCATTAATTGTTGACAGCAATAAATAATTGGCTTAGAATCTCTATGTTATTACTGGTTAGTATTACCTGTAACAAGTATATTTTTTCACAAGTGGAAGATACAGAGCTATTAATTAAGCTTCCTAATTACGATACCAATTATGTGGTGAGTTTTAGAGATGACTTAGTGGTAACTTTGGTCTCGGAATACAAAGTGAATGAACTAGAAGTTCCTACTACAATAAACTATCCAAAACACATTGTCTATACAACAAATAACACCTTTGTATTCGGATTCGGTTTGGATTACAAATGGATAACATTTGAGTATTTAACTCAAATCAAAGGCATAGATCAAGATCCCAACAAAGGAAAATCTGAAAACTCATCCATAGGCTTTGGATTAACCATGCGCAAGTTTTGGTTTAGAAACTTTTACGAATGGAATAAGGGCTATCATGTCGCCAATTACAAAGACTTTTACCCAGAATTACAGACCATCCCTTACCGAGAAGATATCACCACTTCTATTTATTATGCAACAATAAACTATGGCTTTAATCATTACCGATTCTCAAATATGGCGAGCATGTGGCAATTAGAGCGACAGCAGAAAAGCGCGGGATCTTTTACAGCTGGGGTTACATTTGCCTACACTGAAATGAATGCAGACAGCTCATTGGTTAGTTATGATTTTGAGCAATTCGTAAATGATACTATTGCATCAATAAAACGTTACAGAACACGAGTTTATGGAATAAACTTTGGGTATCTGCACACGTTTGCCCTGTCTAAAAACAAAAAATGGTTTGTTTCATTAGCACTGATACCTGGGTTCTCTTATCAGAATATTACGGTTAATGGAGAAGGTGAGGGTGAATCCAATTCACATGTACCTGGTTTTCAAGGTGAGGCAAGAGTAAGCCTAGGCTATAATGGTGATAAGTGGTATTACGGAATTGTCTATAGAGCATACAATATTACCAACAACATACACAGACATTACCCTACTAGTCAAATCTATGATTACTTCAGATTCTATTTTGGATATCGATTCACAATGCCAGAAACAAAGTCAAAATTTTTCAAGAAATTAGGGCTTTAACTATGTGTCATTTGCTTTGAATAAAGTAGTATTAATATTTCTTTTTGCATTTGCTTTTTTTCATTCTAAGGCGCAAGAAAAAGAAGAAGGTCAGTACAAAATAAATTACGACACGCTCTACATTAAGGATTATCGCCATAGAATGTCTTTGTCGGCACTTTTCGAATTCAAGAATTATTTCATTGCAGTTTTTAGAGATGGAAAGAGCGATTTACAATACAGCTCAAATCTGCCCAAACCTCTATATGGAGCAAATGTCTCATACAGATGGTTAAACGTGGGGTTCAGT